>CALMKY010000389.1 GCA_937867195.1 uncultured Saprospiraceae bacterium
TCATCCCTTAAATGAGCGAAATGATCTCCCAGTTTATCTAATAATTCCACCAGGTGATGGTAGTTGAGGTCAAATGCAAATTCAGAACTGATACCCTCCCGACGGATACTGAGTCCGGACTGATACAATAATTTATAACTGCGGTTAACGAATCTTCTGTCTTTTGAATCTTTGATGGCCGTATTGATGGATTCCGGGATACGGGATAATTTATTATTTAACCGCCAGACCAGGATCCACATGGTAAAACCGAGATTGCCCAGAAATGTAAAAAATAGATTGCGCGCTTCTCCATGAGGGATTCGTTTGTCATCGTGGATCCACTGTTTACTGACGACGCAAAGTCTCTCTTTTTTTCCGGTCGTTTTATTAATGGTATAATAGGGGTTGATCCGAAAGGATACGAATTCAAATTTTTGGATCCATTCTTTTTCAAATTCTCCGCTTAAGATCAGAGGTTTGAGTTCATCATCCCAGGTCATGACTTTACGGGTTTCCGCAAGCCAAAATGCATCACTGACTTCTAATACATATTCATAGATAAAACCCATATTTCCCAGGCTTACCATGACACTATAAAAAAGATCGTCGTCCTGTACCAACTTAATGCCGCCATCATGACCGAATTGAACGGGATCGGTAATGCCCTGGGAGGATTCTATTTGCAAGGTCTCCCCATTGGATAAGATAATGATGACAGACCTTACCATATCGTGAATCGCCGGACGATGAATGCCGGTCCCGTGTGTGCCGGTTGAAATAGCACCTGAAATCGTCTGCCAGTCAAATGCACCCATATTGTCAAGAGCATATCCCATGTCATACAGCGCCGGATTCAGCGATTTGATCCTGATGCCTGCCTGTACCCTGACCAGATGTTTCTGATCGGGTAAACTATTTGGCCGAATGGCTTTTTCGTATTTCTGTACTTGATCCAATGCCAATGGGGATATCAAATAATAATCTTCCCGTGCCGCTTCCGAAAAAGAATGTCCTGCTCCCACGGGTCGCACTGTAATTCCTTTTTCTCTCGCATCCTGAATGATCCACAATACATCTTCTTTATTTTCAGGAGAAAATGTGCGCAAGGGCTCCGTGCGGACATTTTTTGTGGCATTACACCATTTGCTGAAGGGTGTCGATATGCGGTCGAGCCGGTCTTGTTGAGATTTTGTAAGCATAAAGTTGGTTTATTGGTTAAGAGTTATTACAAGATATGAATAATTTTTATTTTGGAAGATTACATACATCCACAGTCATTTAATAATGGATCCAAGGATCGATCAGTTGGTTTTAATGGTTTACAAATTAATTGAAAAGCAAGTATGTTCATGATATCGAGCAATCCCTTTCATGCATTCTGCCAGGCCAATACATATATTAAGAAATGGATCGTTGATTGAGTTAATAAAATGGTTTAATCGTAAAAAATGAAATAAATCTTATTTTTATTATTTAATCCTTTACCAGTAGCATGTAATTCTTATGAAATTTGAAAATAAATCATTTATCATATCAGGAGGAGCTTCGGGTCTGGGTTTGGCTACGGCTCAGGCCTTGGTCAAGTCCAATGCCCATGTCATTCTCCTGGATCTGAATGCACCCGCATTAGAGACTGCCCAATCCGAAATGGGTGATCTATGCAAAGTCTTTGCGGTGGATATTACGGACGCTGCATCCATCGAAAGAGTTTTTACTGATCTTGAACAGAATAATGAACTTGTATATGGACTGATCAATTGCGCCGGTATTGGCCCTGCAAAAAGAACAGTTGGTAAAAACGGTCCGGTCGAAATTGAATTTTTTAAAAAGGTTTATGCTTCATAAACCTTTGTTTTTTTAGACTTATCTTAGTTTGGTTGATTACATTTAATTTTATCCCAGCACACAAATATGCCATTCATTAAAACAGATATTCAGGATTTACTCGTTTTTGAACCGGTTGTATTAAATGACAGCCGGGGGTATTTTTTTGAAAGTTATAATGAACGTACCTGTAAAGAGGCCGGAGTAGATATTCGTTTTGTGCAGGATAACCAGGCAAGATCAGTGTATGGTGTAGTGAGGGGATTACACTACCAGTTAAATCCTTATGCGCAAACGAAATTTGTTCGTGTGCTTAGTGGTTGTATTCTGGATGTAGCTGTTGA
>CALMKY010000390.1 GCA_937867195.1 uncultured Saprospiraceae bacterium
GCATCGTCTACTAAGGTCACTTCACTGGCATAGGATGCGGGGCTATTGGTACCGGGATACCGATCCAGGATAAAATCACGCAATTTGATGGCAAACGGTATTTGAATCATTTTGGATCCATAGCTAACGCTAACTTCATAATTATTAACGGTAGTCGTTTGATATTCTCCAAGATCGCCTGCAATACCTTGTGCGAACAATTCTCCCTTTTTACCATGGATGTCAATATCCAGGTTTACTCTGACAGTACTTTCATTTTTAATCTTTAATGATGAAGATTGTACGAAGGTGGATGCTTTGGGTTTAAAATCACCGATCACAAACTTGATCGATGGTGCAGAATACAATGTACGCACTAACAAAGGATGAAACATGCCGGGTGCCAACATATCTGTCTTCTTTAATAACATCTGAAATTGAGATAGTGAATCAGGTGAATTAATCATCAGATGATTGTCTTGGTAGACCATATTGATGGCGTTTGGATCAAACTGGTTACTAAAATTAAATTTTACTTCGTGAATTAATTTTGTCTCACCATTCTGTAAATAATACTCTTCCCTACCCTCACCACTCGTCACTACTAATTTTATTGTTGGTTGACCTTCTATATCATCTTGTAATACAATGGCCGGATTAGGAACAAAACCGGTTAACTTTATTTGAATCAGTTGGTTACCGATCAGATATGATCTATCAAATGTATTTTTTCCCAGGGAAGCAAACAAAACCGGTTCATCAAATGAATACGATTTGCCCTCAGGAGTTTTTACTTTAAACTTTAAAAAGGAGTTACCCGATACAATCGCATTGGATGACTCACCTTCACGTATGTACATGCGTCCTTCGTAACCAAAGTACCTGGTAATACCGGCTCCCGTCAGGATAACCAAAATAGCCACATGAAATAACAATGTCGTCCATTTTCTCTGCCGGATCATTTGAAACTGAATAATATTCACCAAAATGGAAATTCCAAATACAATTAACAATGCCTCAAACCACCAGGATTTAAAAATTAATCTTTGCGCTGAGCTGGTACCAAAATCATTTTCAACAAATGTAGCTGCGCCAATGGAACAAGCAAATAATAATATATAGATACCACTCGCCCGGGTAGAGAATAATGAAAGAAATATTTTTTTTAACATGGATTATCGGGATTGAAACAATACAATTAAAACTGGGTTGCAACGACGGTTCTTAAATTTTATTTTTTAAGCTTAGCCTCTTCCAGGATGACTTCATATTTGTAACCAGCACCAAAATCTTTATTTAGGGAAATTTTTCCTTCAAAAGCAACGGGATCTCCAATCTGGACCTCATCCATCGTCGTAATGGTGAGATCATTTTTATTTCCTTTTTTATCCATTGTATTATCTTGTATATGAATCCAGTTTTTATTTAATATCATCCTGTTATATTTGACAACAAATCCTTGTACTAAAACTGTTTTACCATCGAATTTTTCAGGGGAACTGAGTACATCAGATAATTTGGTAACCCCTGCCATCGGAACTAATTTTACAGAATTGATTTTTACTCCAGCTTCTCCCGGAACTGATGCATCGGTCATGTTATTCGTCGTATTGGATAGATCCGAGGTACTGCTCAACACGGATACGATCCTGACAGCATCATATGCCTGACTAAAATTCAGTTTTTCACTGTTCGCCATTAAGATGCCTCCTCTGAAATAGTAGGTTTGATTTTTCTTAATTTCTTTGTTTAAAGGAATGGCAATGCAGACTTTTTGACCTTTTTCATCGGCTTCAAGATAAGTATACCGGCTGGCATGTTGTATATTGATGACTTTAATTTCATGTAAGTCCATTGCTGATGAAGTGGCAGGAGCATCGGTAGTCGCCGGCGTTGAAGCCGTAGCATGATTTTCTAATGGGGAGTCTTCCTGGATTACCGTGGGCTTTGATTTACAAGCAAAGAATATGGTTAGAAAGATTGACAAAATGAATTTTGGCTTCATATAAGTTGAAAATTTGTATTAAAATGCAAAGTTAAAACCGTCGTATAAGATTTGTATAAAAAGAAAAGTATTTTCTGGATCTTTCAAAAGTGCCTTCATAATTCATACTCAGAGATGTCTTCTTGAATAAATTGGCATTGATGCTAAAACTGACAATCTTCTGATCAATCGTCCCGTCCTGGTTGGGATAGTTATATCGTACTTTTCGCAAATAAGTATCCATTGATAATTTATCATGAAAAAAACTCCGGTATGCACGTAAACCTAGGATGGTGCCTTGGAGATAATCCGATCGGATAAAAGTACCATTTAAGGTTGCCGATAACATCAAACCCGGGATGTTATAAGAAGATAAATATACATCCGCATTTTCTGATGCATTTTTATGATCCGCCTGAAAACGGTATCCGGCGTTGCCTCCAATCGACAACCATTGAGCAGGCTCAAAAGTAACACCACCCCTCAATCCCTGCCTAGTTTCCTTTTCCAGTAATTGATCTAAATAATTTTTAAAAGATTCATAGTAAATCACGTTTTTCAATGCATCGTACGATACATCCATCGAAAGTCTTTTAAAAGGTTTGTATCGAAGCGATAGGTAAAGACTTGTCGGGCTAATCGTCGTCGCAGGTACACCATTGGAGATTTTATACAAATCAAACTCGGCGGATGAAAAAGCGAAAAGATTTTTTAGCAATGAATTAGTGTGCTGCAGGTAAATAAATCTACGATCCGTTTTCGCTCCATGATGTTGTTCGAAAAAAGCAAAAGTATTATTGGCTTCACCACCGGATGTATTGTGCATCACATTACCTATGTAGGCTCCGGTTTGCATCAACTGAAAATTAACTCCATAGTCTGCATCGTTTGGCCTGGATCCGAAAATGATCCCATACAATAAGTTGCCCGATTTTTTATCGTATTGAAATCCATCAATCGCGCCGAGGTTGGAGATGTTCAGGTTTATTTTTCGTCCAAAAGAATAAACATCATTTTTCTTGCTTTCATATTTTAAGGCAAGATTATAGATTTTTAAATATTGGAATGGATTAGTTTTGATCGCTTGCCATTCCCCCGGTTTATGTCTGAAAGAAATATAAGATTCTGCACCGATCCGACTTTGACCTAACTGATGAGCATGATAGACCATGGTATATCTTAATGTATGATTTGCTTTGCCGGTAGGGGAAGAGAAGGACGTATAAGATGATATGGCCAAACGTCCATAAGCGCTTTTGGTTTTCTTTTTAGGTTTTTCATCTTTTGATACGTTTGATACCGAAGTATCTTTATTTTCAACTGTAAAAAAGTCCTTTTGGCTGGTGAGCGGCTCTGATTCTTTTATATTTATTTTAATTATAAACCTCGTGCCTATTGCAAAAGCAGTATCTACCAATTTTTTGCATACACAGGATGTAGAGGAAATATAATTTACTTCCAATAAAGCTTTCAGTGTATCGTCCACAAAATAAAGCTTATCGCCGACATGTATATTGGTTGTATTGTCAAATTTAATATAACAGTTTACACTACTTTTAAAAGTAAGTTCTCCTTTTTTCCAGACCATCGAATCCTGGGCCATT
>CALMKY010000391.1 GCA_937867195.1 uncultured Saprospiraceae bacterium
TTGATTTCAATGGCGGGAGTAGCAGCCTGTAATTGGGTATTTGCATTGATCCCTCGAGCCATATTCAGCGCAAATAGACTCCGGTTGTTTTTAAACTGAATGAGAAGGGTCGTAATCTCTTTTGCTTGAACCGTATCTGTCCCGGAGACCGAATCTTTTTTAGCCTTGGCATGTTCATGTACATCCCAAATACTTTCGGTGGGGGTAAGTAATAATTGATCGCAAACCGTACCGGTGGGTTGCAGGATGCCAACTAATCTAAAAGGTGCGTGCTCATGTTTGCTGATGTCCTCATTGGTAAGTCCATGATTGCTTACAAATGTTTCGCCGATTTTTAAATGTATATTGTCTGCAACAATGGATCCGATCACGACATCCATTGAATGATCAAACCAGTTTCCTTCCTTTAATTGAGCATGATATAACGAAACAAATCCCGTATCGGTCCCGACGATTCTGAATCCATGGTAGCTATCACCTAAAGAAAGCGGTACTGCCTTCCTGATAAATGGATGCCGAGGGTTCAGAAAAGGCGTCACCTCTTTCAATGGAATATTGCCGGTCGGTGCATCGATGTGATACAATCCATTCAACACTAATTGCAATGGGCTTCCCTTGGCACCCAGGATCATATCTACACCTGCCAGATTTTTTTCAAACTTTTGGGTAATTTGTTCATTCACGATAAATAGGAGCGATATCAAACCTATTCCTAAAGCAAACAATAGCAAACTCAGTGCGAGGTTTAGGGGTTTGTGTACTAAATTTTGAACTGCGAGTCTGAGTAGCTTCATGATGCGAGGGTGATTTGATTGGAAAAATGTTTTTTGATTCTCGCATCGTGCGTGACGATGATTAATGAAGCTCCTTCCAGATGGGTCTGTTCTTGGAGTAATTCGATGACCTGTTCGGTATGATGATCATCCAGTGCGGAGGTAGGCTCATCCGCTAAAATGATAGCCGGTTTATTGACCAATGCTCTGGCAATAGAAGCTCGCTGTTGCTCTCCGATACTGAGTCGGGACGGCAAATGACTCGCATGAGGACCAATATTCAATCTTGTAAGCAATGAATGAATTCTGTTTTCATCGATTTTATTTCCAGCCAGGTGCATTGCCCAGGCAAGATTTTCAAATACAGAGATGGCATTCATAAAAAATGCCTGTTGAAAGATCATCCCTATTTTTTTACCTCGATATTGATCCAGCTCCGAGGCGGATAGCGTATAAATCGCCTGATCATCGATGTGGACTTCGCCGTGAATGGGTTTAAGTAATCCCGCTAAAATATGCAATAGTGTAGTTTTGCCTGAACCCGAGTGACCCAATATCAATAAATCCTGTTGATCCGAAAGGCGGATATCGGGATAGGAGATGGCTTCTCGTTTGGGATACGTATAAGAAATATTTTGTGATACTAGCACCAAGCAAATATAGGTACTCAGCGTTGATGTTGTATGGTCGATTGCAAGCCTGGGATATCAGTATGCCATATTCCTGTATTGAATCTTAGTGGACATGATGGTGTTTAATCGTCTATCTTTGCCTTATGACCTGGCAAACCGTTATAGGCCTTGAAATTCATATTCAACTCAATACCCATTCCAAGGCATTTTGTTCAGACTCTGCGCGATTTAGTGACGATCCGAATACGCAGACGAGCATCGTTTCATTAGCTCATCCGGGTACTTTACCTAAATTGAACCGCGCGCACATCGAATCGGCTGTGAAGTTGGGCATTGCCATGAATTCTGAAATCAACAAGGCATCTTATTTTGAACGAAAGCAATATTTTTATCCGGATTTACCTAAAGGTTATCAGATTTCACAACAAGCAAGTCCGATCTGCATAGGTGGCCGGTTTACGATCAATACATCACAGGGTGATAAAACAATCAGGCTGCATCATATTCATATGGAAGAAGATGCCGGTAAATCTGTACACGATACCGATCCGAAATGGTCCAAGGTAGATCTCAACCGTGCAGGCGTTCCCCTGCTAGAAATGGTTACAGAACCCGACTTTCGCAATGCAGAAGAAGTGTCGGTTTTTATTACAGATCTGCAACGATTGGTGCGGTATCTCGGTATCTCGGACGGTAATATGGATGAAGGATCCATGCGTTGCGATATCAATATTTCAGTTAGACCGGAAGGCAGCGATCTTCTCAATGAACGGTGTGAAGTAAAAAATGTCAATAGCCGTCGCTTTGCCAGGAAAGCCATCGAATTTGAAGTCAACCGTCAAATTCAATTACATGAAGCCGGTCGGAAGGTAGTACGTCAAACATTGCAATTCGTACCGGAGGAAGGGATTACCGTGCCCATAAGAGAAAAAGAGAGTGCTCACGATTACCGATATTTTCCGGATCCCGATTTGCCTCCGGTTGTTTTGAGTCATGATTACATAGATCGTATCAAATCTGGATTACCTACACTACCTCAGGAATATTTTATAGAGCTTACAAAGAATAAAGGGGTTTCGATCTCAGATGCATTGATTATGATCGAAGATGCCGGTGTTGCTGACTATTATCTCTCTTTAACCAAAGATCGTTCGGATCTCAATAAGGCTGCGGCAAACTGGCTTGTGCAAAACATAATCCCTTATTTGACTGAAAAAAACGTGTCAATCAAAACATTGCCAATCCAATCGGGGGATGTCATTGCATTGCTCACATCTGTAAAGGATAATATCATCACGAATCAACAAGCAAAAGAGTTGTGGAATCAAGCTCTGAATGATACTGGAGTTAATTTATTTACATTGCTTAATTCTAAAGTGGCAGCTACTCCGGTGGTAGACTATCATGCCATTGTAGAAGACTTATTTAATTCATTTCCTGAAGAAGCGAGAGAATTTAAAGCAGGTAAGAAAAAATTACTTGGTTTTTTCCTCGGAGAAGCTAAAAAGAAATATCCGGAAGTGAATGTAAAGGAAGTACAGAAGATATTGGGCTGAGATGAGTTTCCGTTAAATCTAAGATATGGCTATCAATATATAAATCGAAATACGTATGGCAAGCCGGACAATATTGATAAAGCTCATTAATAAATTTTTAAGAGATATCTCCAGTCAATAAAGATATTTGAAACTTGATGAATTATTTATTCAGTTCTTAAAGATTGGATCGGGTTGGCGATGGCGGCTTTGATGGATTGAAAGCTTACCGTCAACAACGCAATCAAGAACAACGACGATCCCGTAATGATAAATACAAAAGGAGATATATTAATTCTATAGGCAAATTTTTGAAGCCAGCTGTTCATCATCCACCAGTTCAAAGGGATCGTGATCAATAAGGATATGCAAACCAAAGCGACAAAATTTTTAGATAATAAAAAGATGAGATTTTCTACGGAAGCACCCATTGCCTTTCGAATGCCTATTTCCTTTTGTCTTTTTTGAGCGGTAAATGCAGATAATCCAAATAATCCAAGACAGGAAATTAAAATGGCAACGCCTGCAAAATATTTAGACAATACGGAGACCCTTCCTTCGGAAGCATATACATGGTTGTATTGATCATCCATAAAAGAATAATTAAATTCCAAACCGGGGTTATAATGATTAAATAAATTGGTTATTTCATGCAGGGTTTGCTGTTCTGATCCTGTTTTAATTTTTATAAGAGTATTGTCATTTTTTGATGAATATTCAATAAATGCAGGACCGATTTTATCATACATCGATTTAAAGTGATAATCCCCTACGATGTCGACGATTTGTTTTTTCTTTCCCCATAGAGATACCATTTGGCCAAGTGGGTTTTTTAAACCCATGGCTTTCACTGCTGATTCATTAAACAGAACGCTGTTACTATCGGGAAAATTTTTAGACAAGGTTCTTCCTTCAGTTAATCTCATATTCAAGGTTTCTAAAAAATCATCACCGACCTTGTTACCATAATATTCAATTCGAAGGTTAGGATCTTTTCCATCCCATCCGATACCACCACCTGAATGGTCGGCTCTTCCTAAAAAATTTCCTGATTCAGACGTAACATTCAATACGCCGGGTATTTTTTTAAGATCACCATAAAATGCAGTGTAGTTATTCTTTAGGTTACCTTCATTGACAAAGCTTAGTACATGGTCTTTATCATATCCCAGATGAGCTGTTTGGATTAATTTCAATTGCTGATAAACAATGATGACCGATGAGATCAACGAGGCGGAAATGACAAACTGGAAAATAACTAAACTTTTGCGTATCCAGTTTTCACTCGACGAAGTATGGAGTACCCCTTTTAATACCGCGACCGGTCTGAATTTTGAAAGATACAATGCAGGGTAACTTCCGGCTATCAATCCTGTTATT
>CALMKY010000392.1 GCA_937867195.1 uncultured Saprospiraceae bacterium
GAATGTTACTGGGTTTTATGTAAAGTTATACAAAATATTCCTTAAGCGAAGATAAATCAATGAATTCCCTCCGTTTGACAAACTAAAAGTTATTCTTATCATTTGATCTCAGTAAATCTGCATATTCTATTAAATGGATTTCATGGAATCAATTCACCGTCACCATGCATTACACACCAATAACTCAGTCAAATAGACAATTTACTCAATGTTGTGTCTACATCAATAACGTTTTGTCTTAAAATAACATTTATAATAAATGCTATTATGTCATTTAAGCACTTAAAATTAAATTTAATACTTTGTAAAGACTTGTTGATATCATGTATACTCTATTTCTTCGCACTAGTATCAGCTTACACTGCAGACCTACTTAACCCACAGAATTTTCTGTTCTACTAAAATTGCATAATCATCAATTTTTTAGTAAAGAGGCAGGCAAAAAAGATTGCATGCCTCTATTTTAAAATCATATCATAAGAATGGGAACAAAGTTTATTCAATTTAATAAATAGATGATTCAAATCACAAAAAAATTATCATTAAATTCAGTTTAATGAACGCTTGTTTTCAAAGACAGGACAGCTTACAACCAAATCAATTTCTCAAAACAATCAATCCCTGTTGCAAATCGCTTTTCATTTCCTGCCAAGTACTCATGGTGCATTGATTTTTGATTGATTCTTATTAATATTAGGTACAATTTCTGAAAATGCTACTTGCTCCATTAATTCTTCTTACTTTTTTTAATAATAAATACAGGCGGTATTTCAAAATGACTTCGGTATTATTCAATTTGACTCTCATCGTTTATGGCTTTTCTCAAAACAAATTGCCTGATTTTGTACCTCTCTACGGCAGCCCATCGATAACGATCGGTAAAATATCCGGCATCACCCAGGATGGATACGGATACATGTGGTTTGCCGATCAGGGTAGGCGAAGTTTGCTAAGATATGATGGCTATAACTGGAAAGAATACAAGCACAATCCATTAGATAGTAACACGATTGGAACCAATCAGTTAGAATGCATCGCTCATGATCCGCAAGGCAATATATGGATTCCTACTTCATATGGATTAGACAAATTTGATCTACGCTCCGGAATTTTTACCCACCATCGAATAGGCATTTCTATGATGGCTGACGCTTTCCTAATTTCCCGCAATGGGCTTATTTATTCAGGATCGAATAAATTGATCCAATGGAATCCGGCTACCGGCCAATACAAAGTATACCAACATGATCCGAAAGATCCATACTCTCTCGATAGCAACATGATCCGTTCCCTGTATGAAGATCGTGAAGGTACTATTTGGTTGGGTACCGGGTTTGAATTCGATGTACATTCCAATAAAGGCAGCCTTTGCAAATTTGATCCTTCCACCGGAAAGTTTACCAAATATGTACACGATCCAAAAGATCCAAACAGCATCTCCGGATATAAACCAAGGTCGATCTACGAAGACTACAAAGGAAACCTTTGGGTCGGTACCGAAACGTCTGATGGATTGCAAATACTGGATCGGAAAACAGGGAAGTTCGATCATTTCCCATATGATAAAAACAAGCCGAATCATTTAGCCAGACCTCCGATGTACAAATCGGATCCGAGGGATCATATCAGTTTTATCAATGGTGATCCATCGGGCAGAATTTACATTGGTACCTATGGCAGCGGTCTTACTATATACGATCCCAATATCGAAAAAACGACCACTTTTACACACGAAGATAATTCTACCAGAAAATACGGTTTGCAAGAGGATGAGATGTGGGTATCTTATACGAGCAGAGAAAACGTATTGTACATAGGGCCTGAAAACAATCACATTTATAAAGTGGATCCATTCCAAATGGGATTTTATGGCGAGAGATTAAAATACGGGGTCAGTGCTTTTTACGAAGACGATATGCCAGATCGATATTATTTATCTACGAATGCCGGACTCGTGATCAAAGATGGAAATCACTATCGCCAATACCAAACCAATAAAAAAGATCCAACGACCATCACCGACAATGTAGTGACAACTATTCGGAAAGTCGGAGATGGCGTGATGGAGGTAGGGACATTTAATGGACTCAATATTTTTTATCCAGACAAAGGAATTTTTAAAAGATCATTCTACAATCCAGATCACACAACAGTGGCTTTAACCATAGAGGATACAATCGTTTTTTCAAAAGCCAATTATTTTGGCAATACTTTTTTTTGTACCCGCTTTGGACTCTATATAACTGACAAGTATGGTAAAACGCAATTGATCCGTCACAATGATGCCGATAGCCTTTCTATCAGTGATGACCGCATCGTTTACATTCTCCCAATCGATTCCTTACATTATTGGTTTTCTAGCTGGGATTTTACCAATGGCGCAGTAGAATTATTTGACTTGCAAACAAAGAAATGTATTCATTACCTGAAAGGCGTCATTCCGTCTGACTTGGTGCGTACAAAGGATGGAGGAGCCTGGGTATCCACCAGCCAGGGTTTATATACCTGGAGTCGAAAAGACAGTAATTGGATTCAAGCCGTCGATAAAAATTCTGCCCTGTATAATATCAAAGTCGAATCATTCAAGGAACATCCCGATGGCAATCTTTGGGGTACCTGCCTCGCCGGAATATTCAGATACAATCTCCGGACCGGTGAAAACAATATATTTGATAGTAAGTTTGGAGTGGAGGATGTAATAGCCTGGCTTCCTTATGTAAACACCTATGTCAATCATAAAAATAATATCATGGCAGGCAACTATCATGGGTATTATGAGTGGAATCCTGAAATGGTATTCAATAAAACCAAACCATGTATCGTCATTACTGATTTCAAAATCAATGATAGCATTTTTCCGGTCGCCATCAATGAAGCCAATCAATTGAAATTAAATTACAATCAGAACTGGCTTTCGTTTTCAGTAAATGCAATTCATCTGAGCGAACCGGAAAAAAACCAGATGCAATATCGCCTTGATGGCTTCGAAAAATTTTGGCATGATGCACAAATAGAGAAAAAAGCCAATTACTTCAATATCCCATCTGGCAACTATACGCTTCGTTTACACGCGGTCAGTAGTTATGGAATTATCTCAGATAAAAAGATTACCATTCACCTGGCATTGCCATGGTGGAAAACCAACCTGGCTTATTTCGGGTATGTCGCTGGATTAATATTAAGTGTGGGTGGCTTTACAAGGTGGCGTACAAAAAACTTATTAAATCAAAATCTAGTATTAGAAAAAAAGGTGGCCCAACGCACTTCGGAATTGCAAAATGAGAAAAATAAAGTAGAGTCTACTCTTACTCAGCTTCAGGCCACTCAGACTCAACTCATCCATTCTGAAAAAATGGCTTCACTTGGAGAACTCACAGCAGGTATTGCCCATGAAATCCAAAACCCACTCAATTTTGTAAATAATTTTTCAGCCTTGAGTCAAGACCTGGTAATTGAACTGAATGAAGAAATAGACAAGGGAAATACCAGTGATATCAAATCCATTGGGAATGTATTGAGATTGAATCTTGAAAAAATACAAAATCATGGCCAGCGGGCTGCCAATATTGTCAGTAACATGCTCGATCATAGCAGGGCAAGCAGTGGCGAAAAAAGAATGATTGATCTATATTCTCTTTGTGATGAATACCTGAGACTGAGTTACCACGGGATGCGGGTAAAACATAAAGATTTTAATGCAGCCTTCGAATTAATAAAAGACACTGGTAAGACGCAAGTGTATGCTTCACCACAGGATCTGGGTAGGGTATTACTCAATATATTCAACAATGCATTTTATGCTTGTAAGGACCGCAGCCTTTCGACTATAAATAAAAAGAAAAATCAATCAACTGATGATTCCAAGCCTGAAGTAAGAGTCTGGATCACCCATTCAGATGAAGGGATGCAGCATTGGATCCGTATTCACATTCAAGACAACGGTTCTGGCATCCCGACGGAAATCCAGGATAAGATATTCCAGCCTTTTTTTACTACCAAACCTACGGGCGAAGGCACCGGCCTGGGTCTTTCACTCAGCTATGATATCATTACGAAAGGATACGGTGGAAAACTGGAAGTTAGTTCATCTGTTGAACAACCTTCTTTCACGGAATTTGTCATCTCATTACCCGTCGACAAATAGCATTCGTCTATTTATATAAATATTTATACCGTCTTGCTTTCCATAAAAGCATACTACTCATTAATTTCAACACTTTACTCAATATGGTCTGAAATGACCGTACAAATCATGTACTATGTACATTAATAGAATATGAAAATCATACTTTTTCCCTTCTTGTTCGTGGCTGTATTGCATTATGAGCCGCTCGTTGGCCAGGTAGAAGTATCGGGTATCATTTCAGATGAAAACAACTCTCCCATTATCGGAGCAAACATCATAGAGTGGCACAAAACGAATGGAACTCTGACCAATGAAAGAGGTGAGTTTCACTTCGTGGTATCAGACAATGCGACTCTGGTGATAAGCTATACAGGATATGTGGAACAAAAAATCAATCTAGCCGGTCAAAAAAACTTCTCGATCCGCATGAGCCCCGATGTCTATCACCTCGACGAAGTGGTGGTTACGGGATATTCTACCGAAAAAGTAAGATCTATTGCTGGGTCTGTATCGGTACTTAAAAATGCAGAGATCAATGAAGTACCCGCCAGCCAACCCGAGCAAATGCTGCAAGGCAAAGTAGCAGGTCTCAACATCATCACTTCCGGTATGCCGGGTGCAGCCAGTAATATCAGTATACATGGAATAGGCAACTTTGGGGATGTAAGACCACTCTATATCATTGATGGGGTGCAAGGAGATATCAATCTGCTCAATCCGGCTGACATAGAATCAATCCAGGTATTGAAAGATGCAGCATCGTATTCGATTTATGGAGTACGGGGAGCTAATGGTGTGATCCTGGTGACGACTAAGAAAGGCACTTGGGGTAAGCCAAAGATCAGTTATGAGGCATCGATTAATTATACAATTCCAAATAAAGGGTTTGATTTATTGAATCCTTTGGAAATGATGCGGCTTTCGGACATTGCCAATAAAGTCTCCGGCACTGAAAATCCATTTTATCCAAAAGATGCCAATGGAACCTCTCATTTCCCCGATTATTATACTTCCGGCATTGATATTCCTTTTAAAGGTTACCTTAAAAATGAAATCGATTTGAATCGATATAATATATCCATTATAAAAAAATCCAAAGATCAAATAGCCGATATCTTTCAAATCATGCAGCCAAACCAAATCGGAACGGACTGGTATCATGCTTTATTCAAACCGGCTATCACACACCAACATACCTTATCCTTATCCGGTGCGAATGAACAAATCAATTACCTGTTTTCCTTTAATTATCTCGATCAGCAAGGATCGGTAATCAATACTTATTTGAAAAAATATGTCGGTCGGGCTAATACCTTTATGCGGATCAATAATCGAATCAAAATCGGTGAAAACATTCAATATACATCCCGCTCAAACCCGCAAATTCCTTATGGAATTGCAGATAATGTAATTTTTAGAGCACTAACCAACCAACCCGCCATTCCTATTTATGATATCCGGGGTAATT
>CALMKY010000393.1 GCA_937867195.1 uncultured Saprospiraceae bacterium
GAGTTTTATCTGGGTAGCAGCCGGCGAAGTAGTATTTAAAGTGGAAGATGCAGGTGAAAACTATAAAATCACTGCCCGGGGACGGACCTACAGTGCCTATGAATGGTTTTTTAAGGCTAATGACTATTTCGAATCTTATGTAAATAAATCCACGCTCAAACCGGTTTCGTTCCAGAGAGAAATCAAAGAGAATAAATATCGGTTTTATGAAAAGATAGAATTTGATCGCCAAGCCAATACGTTGAAAAACTGGGTGGGTAAAACAGCTGATTCTGCAAAAGTAAAGGTGTACAATGCCGATGATTGTGTTCGTGATGTGCTCGCCATTATTTATGCTGTGAGAGTCCAAAATTTTGAATCGATGCCCAGTGGATCCAAGCTTCCCCTTCATGTATTCCTTGATAATAAGGCATATGACCTCAAACTTAAATACTACGGTATTATGGAAGATAAACGCATCCATGGTATGGGAAAACAAAAAGCAATCCACCTAAGCCCCGAATTGATTGCCGGTGAAACATTTAATGCGGATGCTAAAATGCATATTTGGGCCAGTGCCGATCAAAACAAAATTCCATTACTCATAGAATCGCCGGTGTCGGTGGGTTCTATAAAAGCTGTGCTCGTCAATCAAAAAGGATTGAAATACCCATTTAAAGCAAATCAATAAATAAATGCAACAGGTAAATCGATTTTTAGTTTTAATCCTGGCCATTCTAAGCATCATGACCGGGTATTTAGTATACAACTGGTGGATACATAAAACCAAAGAAATAACAGAAAAAAATGTGAACGTATTACAGGATAAAATCCAAAAGGTCTTAAAGCTGACTACGGTAGAAGGGCATTATACAGAATTATTCGAAAAAAAGAGTTTTAAATATTTTGACATCAGTCCATTTCAAAAAAAAATGATCGTACGCGTCAAAGCCACCGTCGCTGCCGGTTATGATTTAGATGGAATACAATTGGAAATGGATAGCTTATATCATACTGTATGGATGAATGCACTACCCGATCCTTCCATTTTATATATTGACCACAATCTGGATTATTACGATATATCAGATGGTCTGTTTACCTCTTTTGAAGAATCGGATTACAATCTAATACAATCGGAAGCAAAGGAA
>CALMKY010000394.1 GCA_937867195.1 uncultured Saprospiraceae bacterium
ATTTTTTGATGCAATTCCAATCCGATATTTTGAATACTCCGGTAGAAAGGCCAGAGATCATCGAGACGACGGCACTGGGTGCAGCTTACTTGGCCGGCTTAGCGGTAGGAATATGGACTAAAAAAGAGATCGGTGAGAAATGGAAAAAAGATAAAGTATTTACTCCGGCATTGCATAAAGACACCATTCATAAGTTGTATTCCGGATGGCAAAAAGCGGTGGGAAGAAGTTTGAAATGGGAGGAAAGCTAATACAAGAAACCATTCTTCAAAGTTTCGAATGGGTACCGATTGATAAACTTTTTATCTTCTTCACTGTTATATTAACCCATGATAGAATTTGGTCTGTACAGTTTTGCAGAAATCGATCCCACCTCTGATAAAGCGATCACCGGAAAGCAACGCATTGATCAACTGTTAGAAGAAATAAAACTGGCCGATCAATTGGGCCTGGATATATATGCGGTCGGAGAGCATCATCGCCCGGATTACATCGCTTCTGCCCCAACCGTAATTTTAGGGGCTGCCGCAGTTCAAACTAAAAACATTCATTTATCTACAGCCGTTACCGTTTTGAGCAGTGATGATCCGGTAAGAGTTTATCAGCAATTTGCAACCATCGATTTATTATCCAATGGACGAGCTGAGATCATGGCCGGTCGTGGATCTTTTATCGAATCATTTCCTTTATTTGGATTTGACTTAGAAAAATACGATGCCCTGTTTAGCGAAAAATTAGATCTGCTCATCAAATTAAATCAATCTGAGAAAGTATCATGGAAAGGAAAACTAAGGCCATCCTTTCATGATTTAGGAATTTATCCAAGACCTGTTCAGTCAATGATTCCAATTTGGATAGCAGCAGGTGGCACTCCCGCATCCGCTATGAGAGCAGGTGCTTTGGGCTTACCCCTTGCTTTGGCCATCATTGGTGGAAGATCAGACCAATTTGCAGACTTTATTGAATTGTACAGACACTCCTGGCAAAAGAGAGATGGCGGGACAGATAAACCAAAGGTTGGAATCAACATGCATGCTTTCATAGCCAAGGACTCTCAACAGGCGGCGGATCTGTATTATCCTTCTTATCATCAGACCATGTCCCGGATTGGTCGAGAACGTGGCTGGGGGCCTACCACCAGAGCTCAGTTTGAAGCTCAAAGATCCTTAGCAGGTGCATTGCTGGTGGGCAGTCCTCAACAAATTATAGATAAAATCATGTATATCTATCATGTGTTTAAAATGGACCGGTTTTTATTACAAATGTCCGTAGGCCCGATGCATCACAAGGATATCATGCAATCCATCGAACTGTACGGCAATGATATAATTCCTTCCGTCAGGAAAATGATTGGCTCTGATTAATTATTTTTCCAGCAAAGAATTTAACAGATCCCGGTTTGGATATTGACTGATATTCTCCAATAGATGTAAAACAGATTGCTGTAAACCGGTTATCTGGGACAAGTCAACACCCCATAATTCTACATTAGAAAGTATATTTTGAATCACCTTTGCCCGACTGAGACCTGAAGACCAGGCTTGATAAAAATATTCAGCTTGATCATCCGATATTTCATATTCTATCCCATTCGAACTTCCAAAATATTTTCCATTCTCCTTTTTAATTGGCCTCATAAAATGAATAAACCCGGCAAGCCCCGCGGTCATATAGGGCGGTATGATTTTATATAATTCTACAAATTTTAGCAACAGGGGCACGACTCGCATTTTTATCTTGGCCGTGTATTGCACTGATATGCTTAACCATTTGTGATCGATGGTAGGATTACGAAAGCGGTCAAATACTTTGGAAGCAAATTCGATCTTTTGGCTTGAATCTATGTCATACGGTATGGATGGTACGATTTCATTCATCACCAACCTATTCGCAAAATTTAGAAAACCATCATCGTTCATGCTTTCGCGTACCAAAGCAAACCCGGATGCGTGGGCAAGTCCGCAGAGCAAGCTATGCGTACCATTCAACAATCTCAATTTAAGCTCTTTAAACCGGGTAATGTCCGGTGTTATGATGACTCCGGTATCTACTGATGCAAATGAAAGCTTTTCCCTTACAGAGTCGTCTCCTTCAATAGCCCATAGACAAAATGGCTCTGCCATCAACATCAGCTTATCATGATAACCAAGTTTATCTTCAATCTGATGAATTTGCTCTAAGGATGGATATCCGGGAACAATGCGATCAACCAGAGAGCTGCAAAATTTATTATCCAGATTTAACCATTCGACAAATTTGGGATTGAGTCTATTATACTTCGCAAGCTCAAGGAGAATTTCCTTCAACTTCTTTCCGTTGTCGGAAATTAATTCGGTCGGAATGATGATCAGGCCGCTTGCCCGACTGCCTTGAAATACTTCAAATCTTTTAAAAAGAAATGCAAGCAATTTGGCAGGAAAGGTTCTGGGCGCTTTCTCGTCGCTGATCATTTCCATATCCGGAACGATGCCAGCTTCGGTGGTATTCGATACGATGATCTGAAGATCCGTACTGGAAGCGCAATCCAATATGGTATTCCATTCTGTTTTGGCATTGAGCACACGACTGATCGAGGCATTTACAATATTTTCTTCCACTTGATTGTTTTGCTCAATTCCTCTTATACAGATGGTGTATAGATTATCCTGGGAAGAAAATAAATCAGCATCACCTTTATCGGTTGATTTTACCACCACGATTCTTCCATTGAATTTGTTCAGATTATTTGCTTTATCAATGAAAAAATCAGGCAATCCCCGTAATAAGACGCCTGTACCAAATTGCAATACTTTTTCAGGGAGGCTCCAAATGGTTGCTTGCGGCAATCGAATGTGCTCTGAACTGATGGATCCTAAAATTGATTTGTTAAGTTGCATACTGACTCAATTCATTATTCAAAAACGACGTCAATATACTAAGCTGACACCATCCTTCACAATTATTTATTAATTTGATTTTGTAAATTGTCATTCTAAATTTTCAGTATGACTTCAGATTTAATACCATCGATTACTAAATTGTTCATTGCGGCTTTGCTGGGGAGTTTTATTGGAGCAGAACGGGAATATCGGAGCAAGTCAGCCGGCTTTAGAACTATGATTGCAATATCCGTAGGGTCTTGTTTTTTTACAATGATATCAGCATGGATTTCTATCAATACGCCCGATCGAATTGCATCAACCATCGTTACAGGAATTGGATTTTTAGGTGCCGGTGTAATATTCAAAGGCGAAAACAGGGTCAATGGAATCACTACTGCCGCTACCATTTGGATCGTAGCTGCTATTGGAATGGGTGTAGGTGCCGGTCATTATTACACTTCTTCCTTTGCAGCCCTGATGATTTTGTTCATTCTGGCCGTGCTACCTTATTTTGAAAAAAAAATCGACAAACTGAATCAAGTAAGATTTTTTTCTCTTGAATGCCCTGCTAATAATCAAAATATTTCCCATATCAAAGATGTTTTTACCCGGCATCACATCGAATATAAGATATCAGGTATAGTAAAGACTGAAAGCAACCTGGTTGTTCATATAACTGCCAGGGGAAAAGAAAAAAATCTGAATGAAGTGGTTACGATCCTATGGCATGATGAAATTGTTAGAAGTTTAAAATATTGATCACCTGAAGGATAAATTAGATGCTACATTCACCATAGTAAATTGTAAATTGTGCAAGAGTAATTCAATATGCGACTGCTATCACTAGATGTATACCGGGGTTTTATCATGGTCTTACTTGCCTTGGAAGGAGCCGGCCTGTATGAGTTTTTTATCCATCATTCTGAAGGAACAGCCCTCCATTCATTGTTTATTCAGTTTGATCATCATCCATGGCATGGGCTCCGCTTTTGGGATTTGATACAACCCTCCTTTATGTTTATGGCAGGTGTATCGTTGGCGTATTCTTTACAAAGTCAAAAAGCAAGAGGATGGACGTGGTCACAATCTTGGATCAAGACCATAAAAAGATGTGGTTGGCTTTTCTTTTGGGGAGTATTGGATTATGCAGTAAGACCCGGAGGCTTATCATTTGAACTTTGGGATGTATTGACTCAATTATCATTTACCACTTTAGTCGCCTTTTTGGTATTTGAATGGAAAATATCTTATCAGCTTCTGGTATGTGCCGGATTGCTATTATTGACTGAGATTTTATACCGGATGACTCATGTACCTGGTTTTGACCAGCCCTTTACGGATCAGCAAAATTTTGGTAATTACATAGATACCATTCTGATGAATAAAATCAATAAAGGTGGATGGGTCGCTATCAACTGCATTCCAACAGCAGTGCATACCGTGGCCGGTGCTATAATCGGTAAAATCATGATTGAAAAAAAATTTAGTGCCCTCAATACCATTTTGATATGGGCTGGTATCAGTCTTTTCCTGGGTTATGTCCTCGATTGGACAGGCATCACACCGATTATAAAGAGAATTGCCACGACTTCTTTTACTCTGGTTTCGCTGGGATGGGCTTTGTTATTTTTAGCATTTTTTTATTGGTGGGTTGATATCAAAAATCATAAAAAATATACGCTGTTTTTTACTGTCGTCGGTATGAATTCATTATTTATTTATTTGTTTTTTGAAATCGTTGGCTCCCGATGGTTTAATGGATATATTACCGCTATCGCATCCGGGGTTGCGCATTGGATTACCCATATTGAATGGATCTCTTCGTTGGCTTCCACCATTTCTATCTTTGGATTAGAATGGTGGATGTGTTATTTCTTTTACAAAAAAGGAATATTCTTCAAAATATAAACATGGATAAAACTGTGTAGCTTTGATTGCGA
>CALMKY010000395.1 GCA_937867195.1 uncultured Saprospiraceae bacterium
ACGTAGACATCTACCGGAATGATTTTATCAATGGGTTCAGGAGCGATGATAATTCCCGCTGCATGAATACCGGTATTGCGAACGGATCCTTCCAGCTTTTTAGCAAGATCAAGGACCTGGCTTGCATTATAATCTTTCCCTTCATGAATGGATCGTAAGGCTTGTATTTGCACCATTTCATCGCTATTGTATTCACTTTTGAGTACATCTTCAGGTTTATCCAGCAAATCTTCCAGATGGACTTTGGGTCTATTGGGTACAAGCTTGGCAATGCGATCTGTATCTGGTAACGGATAATCCAATACGCGGCCAACATCGCGAATAGATGATTTGGCAGCCATGGTAGAGAACGTCACGATTTGTGCTACTTGTTCTTTACCATATTTATTCACTACATAATCGATGACTTTCTGCCGACCCTCATCATCAAAATCAATATCCATATCGGGCATGGAGATACGCTGAGGATTGAGGAAGCGCTCAAACAGAAGATTGTATTTGATAGGGTCCAAGGCTGTAATGCCCAAACAATAGGCCACGACAGATCCTGCAGCACTTCCACGACCCGGGCCCACCCGCACACCCAATGTACGAGCTGCCTTTATAAAATCCTGAACAATCAGGAAGTATCCGGAGAATTTCATCTCAGTGATTACTTTCATCTCAAACTGGATACGTTCAGTGACACTTGCATCCATCGAAGGATATAATTGCTTTGCTCCTTCCATGACCAAAGCCAAGAGGTAATCGTCCTGATTTTTAAACTCCTTAGGAATTGGGAAATTAGGGAGTATAATATCGCGTTTGAGTTTGGGCGATTCTACTTTTGAATAGATATCTAATGTATTGTCCAGGGCTTGGGGCAGGTCTGCAAACAAAGTCTGCATTTCAGCCTGCGTCTTGAGATAAAACTGATCATTTGGAAATTTAAAACGATCTGTTTCGATTTTCTTGGAACCTGTATTCACACAGAGTAAGATATCATGCGGCTCGGCATCTTCTCTCTCAACATAATGTACATCGTTGGTCGCGATGATTTTGAGGTCATATTTTTTTGCAAAACCCACCAGGATTTTGTTAACATCTTCCTGGCTAAGACCCGTATTGTCTATATTTTCCAATCCGTGTCTTTGTAGTTCGATATAAAAATCTTCTCCGAAAATATTGATCCACCATTTGAGTGCTTCCTCTGCCTCTTGAAGTTTGCCGGCAAGAATGAGTTGGGGTATTTCGGCTCCGATACAACACGAAGTAGCAATCAGTCCTTCATGATATTTCTGAATGAGCTCCTTGTCAATACGGGGATATTTACCATAGAGACCTTCAAGGTAACCAAGAGAACAAAGTTTAGAAAGATTTTGATAGCCTGATTGATTCTTCGCTAAAAGTAATTGATGATAGCGTTCATCTTTCTCATTTTTTATTTTGGAGAAAGTCTGCTTATGACGATCGGGCACCAGGTAAAATTCACAACCGACGATGGCTTTGATCTGCCGTTTGGATGCTTCAGTTACAAAATTGAACACCCCGAACATATTTCCGTGATCGGTAATGGCGATGGCCTTTTGCCCGTCTTTTTTGATTTTATCCATGAGCATACCGATGTCGCAGGCTCCATCCAGGAGTGAATATTGTGAATGACAGTGTAAGTGGATAAATTCAGGCATGGAGGTAAAAATAGGGATAAATAAGGAATGGGGATTGGGGAATAAGGAATGGGGATTGGGGAATGAGGAATGGGGATTGGGGAATTTTGATTTCGGGTTTCGGATGTTGGATGTCGGAATGCGGTGGTCGGAATGCCGAATTCGGATTGCGGATTATTTTATAAATAGTTTGACCGAAGTGAACTTTAAATTATGCAGATAGCGTTAGATTTGAGAATAACTAAAATTTTTAAATACGATGTCATTTACGATTGTCATTTTTGCTTTGATCTTACTGGCTATTTTTTCTAGTCTGGTGGTGGTGCAACAAGGGTATGTTTCAGTCATAACCATGTTTGGCAAATATCAACGGTTGATGTTTCCGGGATTAAATTTTAAAATTCCCTTTTTCGAAAATATTTTTAAGAAGATATCCATTCAAAACAAATCGGCAGAAATGGATTTCCAGGCGATCACCTCCGATCAGGCGAATGTCAATTTTAAAGTCATGCTGGTTTATGCCGTATTGGACCAGGAAGAGCAGACGATTAAAAACGTAGCATTTAAATTTGTCGATGACCGCTCCCTTATGCAGGCGTTGATCCGTACCGTCGAAGGATCTATCCGTGCTTATGTGGCCACGCGGAAGCAGGCAGAAATACTTTCGCTGAGGTCCGAGATCGTAACCAGTGTAAAAGAACACCTCGATGATACCCTGGAAGGATGGGGATACCATCTGATCGATTTACAATTAAACGACATAGCTTTTGATGAAGCCATCATGCGTTCGATGGCACAGGTAGTGGCTTCCAATAATTTAAAAGCCGCCGCTGAGAATGAAGGGCAGGCGTTATTAATTACACGTACCAAAGCTGCTGAAGCAGAAGGGAATGCCATTAAAATATCAGCAGAAGCGGAGCGACAAGCAGCTCAACTCAGAGGTATGGGTGTAGCAGCATTCCGTGAAGAAGTGGCGAGAGGTATGGCCCAATCTGCGAAAGTAATGGATGACGCCAAACTGGATTCATCCTTGATCCTGTTTTCCATGTGGACTGAAGCCATCAAACATTTTGCTGAACAGGGTAAAGGCAATGTGATTTTTCTCGATGGATCGACGGATGGCATGGAGCAAACGATGAAACAAATGATGGCTCTCCGCCAATTGGCTGCCGATGCCCCGAATGGAACCAAAAAACCTTAGTTATTTTTATTAAAATATAATTAGACGCTAATTTCATATTACAAGTTTATAAATATATTTTTGCCATGAAAACGTATACATGGCTTCGCGCAGATCAGTCTATCTATTATTAGGATCCAATCTTCAAAATCCGAAGAAACAACTCGTCAGGGCGAAAGCAATGATTGAGCACATGATTGCGCGGATCATTAAGTCATCAGGAGTTTTCAAGTCCGAAGCGTGGGGATTGACCGATCAGCCAGCATTTTATAATGAAGTAATCAAACTGCATACCACTCGTTCGGCAGATACTTTATTGCGAATCATCAAGTCTATTGAGTCCACCATGGGAAGGGTGTCCTTGGTCAAATGGGGACCCAGGCTTATCGATATCGATATTCTCTTTCTGGGTAATGAAATTATTCATTCCAGGAAATTAATCATACCGCATCCAAGAATTAAAGAGCGGAGATTTACCTTATTGCCGATGACTGTAATCAGTCCCGGCTTGAAGCATCCTGTTTACGGTAAATCGATGATAAAAATGCTGGATGAATGCTCCGATCCTTTAAAAGTAACCGCGATCTTATGATGAAGAGCATACCCTATCAATACATCTGCATAGAAGGCAATATCGGGGCCGGTAAGACGACCTTGTGTGAAATGTTGTCGGAAGAATTGGATTGCAAGCTCGTATTGGAGCAATTTGCAGAGAATCCTTTCTTACCGAATTTTTATAAAGATCCCAAACGATTTGCTTTCCCGATGGAATTGTTCCTGATGGCGGAGCGATATAAGCAACTTCAAAATCATATCCATCACCGTGATCTCTTCAGCGATTACATCATCTCCGATTATACTTTTGTGAAGACCTTACTCTTTGCGAAGAACAATCTCCCGGAAGAAGAATACCGGTTGTTTCATCAAATGTTTGAAGTATTAAACGAACAAATTCCCAAACCGGATATATTGGTTTACCTTCATCGTTCACTCCCAAATTTAATGAAACAGATCGCGTTGAGAGGCAGACCTTACGAACAAAAAATCGAAACGGAATACCTGATGGGCCTTCAACATAAATATTTTGATTATTTCCGTAATGAAGTTGGATTTCCGATCTTATTGATAGATGTCGACAATATCAATTTTGTAGAGGATAAAAATTATTATAATGAAATTATAAGGTTGATGACCGAGCCGTTGACTCCCGGATTACACAGGATCAGTTTAAAATAACGTTCCTGCAAAAGATTGAATCTTCTCCAATTAAAATTTTTTAAATACCGGTTCCAGGACTTTAGCAATTTCTTTATATCCTGCATCGCTTGGATGCAATCCATCGTATGTCATATCCATGGCAGACTTTGGGTAGGGATATTCATCTTTGCCCGGGTTGAATGTAATGTAGGTATACTCAGGAAATTTGTATCGGTTATAAACACCCGACCTGGGATCCCGCAGCCATTTAAATTTTACTGCATGCTCTACACTTAATAGAGGATCGTGGTAGAGATCGATCACCTCAAGATGCTCTAATTGTCCGATTTGCTTGATGGCTTCAGCAAAAGATGAAAGTTTCTGTCCATTCTTTTCTTTGTAGGAGCCGACCGCATTGTTATTAAAATCATTAATATATACAAAATCACCTCGTTGCATAGGTGTGATGAGAACAATCGTTGCTTTTGGATTGATGTCTTTTATTTTATTCACGATGGTACGAAAAGCCCCCATAACCGTTGCATGGCCTGTCGAATTTTTATAGTCGTCGAGACTTCCAAGTGTATTTCCATGCCACCAATCATTAGTGCCTAAAAAGATCGAATAGATATCCGCTTTCTGTACACCCAGTTTATCAAATGCTTCTGCGATTTGAATCACCGTCCAACCATTATGTCCCTGGTTGTAGTATTCTACATATGGAAATTTTTCTTTGATCCGGGTCATATAACCTTTCGTAATCCGATGATCTGTCTCTTCCGGATGCTCGTTGAGATAGGTAATCGAATCTCCTATGGCAACCCACAAAGTTTTGGGTTTAGAATACGAACTCAATAAAACAGTTAAAAAAAATGCTAAGAGTACAGATAATGGCTTCATGACATATAAATTACAATATGACAAAATACCATTTGCAACCAGCAATCACCATCACAAACTTGAATTGTAAATTAATCGTTGCTCCTTCTCAAACCCATATATTGTAAGATCAGGTAAACCAACATCACAATCGATGACAATGCCGCTACCACATAGGTCATCGCTGCCCATGTCAAGGCATCTTTTGCTCCGTCGTATTCTTCACCATTTCGCAGTACCTGTTGATCACCCAACCAGGCCAGCGCTCTGCGACTGGCATCAAATTCTACCGGCAAAGTAATCACACTAAACAAGGTGGTTACGGCAAACAAACCGATCGTGATCAACATCAATTGTGGGAATCGATTGGCCATCATAAAAGATAACAACATCATCAATTGCAATCCAAAACTGGCAACCTGAACTGCCGGCACGATTTTAGATCTTAATTGCAGCATAGCGTATGACTCTTTATGTTGTACTGCATGACCACATTCGTGGGCTGCTACAGCTGCTGCCATTACACTGTTTCCGGAATACACATCGGGGCTCAGATTAACCGTCTTGGTTGAAGGATTATAATGATCTGATAACATGCCTTCGCCCGAGACCACTTGCACATCGTAAATCTGGTTATACCTAAGCATCGCTTCGGCAACATCTTTACCGGTCATACCTCTTGAAAACAATCGGGCTCCGTAAAATTTCATCTTGGACAATAGCTTTTGTTGCACAAAAAATCCAATGGCAGCAAATACTAAGGAAATTAACATATATCCACCTGAAAACATAGTCTATAAATTTTAATTCAATGTAATAAACAAAAAAACAGCTAAAAGATTTCACGAAATAATAGAAAATCCTGTATAAGATTGCAAGGCCTTAGGAATCAGTATTCCATCCGGTGTCTGGTGATTTTCGAGAATACCTGCCACAATGCGAGCCAATGCCAATGCGCTGCCATTGAGCGTATGCGCCAATTGCGTTTTCCCTTCATTGTTTCGAAATCGTAACTTGAGTCGATTGGATTGATAAGTCTCAAAATTAGAAACTGAACTAACTTCCAGCCATCTCTTTTGAGCGGCCGAATAAATTTCAAAATCAAATGTCAGGGCAGATGTAAAACCCATATCACCACCGCATAATCTTAGTATCCGATAGGGCAATTCCAATTTATCTAATAAGCTTTTTACATGTTCGATCATTTCATTCAAAGCCTGGTAAGACTTATCCGGATGTTCGGCACGCACGATCTCCACTTTATCAAACTGATGTACCCTGTTAAGACCTTTTACATCCGCTCCGTAAGAACCGGCTTCACGACGGAAACAAGGCGTATATCCGCAAAACTTTACAGGAAATTCCTTTTCATCCAATATTTCATCCCGGAGTATATTGGTGATGGGTACTTCGGCAGTAGGAATTAAATATAGTTTATCAAGGTCGCAAAAATACATTTGACCATCTTTATCCGGCAATTGGCCAGTCGCAGTAGCGGTATCGGCGTTGACTAAATGAGGAGGTATGATCTCTTCATATCCCGCTTGAGTAGCCTGATCCAGAAAAAACTGAATCAATGCCCGCTGCAATTTTGCACCTTTACCACGGTACAACGGAAATCCTGCACCTGTAATTTTGACACCTAATTTAAGGTCAAAAAGATTGTATTTATCAGCCAGTTCCCAATGTGGCAATGCACCGTCATATAATGAAGGCATCGGCTGGGTCCAATCCTGAAAGACCTCATTATCTTCTGAACCTTTGCCGGCAGGAACCGATGCATGCGGAATATTAGGAATTTTGTAGAGCAATTCCTGCATTTCAGACTTATTGGCATCTGAGCGGGACTCGAGGTCCGAGATCCTGATTTTATTCCGGGCAACCTGAGATTTAAGGCTTTCTGCCTCCCCCTTTTGGCCAGATTTCATAAAATTTCCGATCTCGCGCGACGCCTGGTTGGAGAATGCTTTGAGGTTATCAAGTTCTGTCTGGATTTCTTTGCGTTCGATATCGAGAGCAGCAACTTTGTCTACCCACCCAAGCTTATCATCATCCCAATTGCGTTTTTTAAGGCCAAGGATGGTCTTGTCCCTCAACTCAGAAAAATGGTTTAAAGTCAACATAAACGGCTGTGAAAAAAAATTTGTCAAATATACGCTGACTCTAAAATATCGTTATATTTGCGTGGTCAAACAGACAAGGAACTAGCAACTTAGTTTCCTTTCCTCTAAAAAGTTTCCATAATCCGTTTTAGTTTTTAGATCCTTTCAAATTCTACGATTAGACATTATAGATTCCTTTTAGGTCAATTCAAAAAGAAAACTATTTATTTATTTAATATTAATTGTATTCTAAATCATGATTTACGACATACTCCGACTCAATGAGATGTTAGTACCAGAGCTTAAAGAAATTGCTGAAAAACTAGGTATCAAAGGGAGTAAAAAAATGAACAAGCAGGATCTTGTATTCCAGATCCTCGATCACCAGGCACTCGGTGCTAAGAGTGCAGAAGCTAGCAAAGCAGAAACTAAGCCATCTAAAAAATCTTCTTCAGATGAAGAAAAACCCATAAAGAAAGAACATCGGTCCCGGATGCGCAAGGCTATTCAAGAAGATGCAGAGCCTGTAGAAATCGAACCGGCCATCGAAGCCCCAGTAGCAAATTCAAATCCTTCAGCGCCCGCTGCTGAGGTCAACGAAGCATCGACTCAATCTAATACAAATTCCAACCAGGGCGAAAGACAGCAGAATAATAATCAACAGCGGTATGATAACCGAAATCGTTACGACAACCGCAATCGCTTCGATAATCGGAATAATTACCAAAACCGGAATCGGAATAATTACAATAATGGTAATAATCAAAACCAGAATAATCAAAACAACCAGAACAACCAAAACAGCTCAAATAACTCAAATAACCAAAATAATGGTGGCCAGCGACCTGAACCCCGCAATGAAAACGCTCCGGTAACGAATCAGGAAAATCCGGTAAATGCTCCTGTAGAAGAAATTATCGAACCAGTCATCGATTTTAATATCGATATGGATGCCATGATTGAAGGTCAGGGTGTACTGGAATTGATGCAGGATGGCTATGGATTCCTTCGCGCCGCTGATTATAATTACCTGAGTTCCCCGGACGATATCTATGTGTCTCCGTCTCAGATCAAATCTTTTGGTCTTAAAACCGGCGACACGGTCCAAGGTTCTATCCGACCTCCAAAAGAAGGTGAAAAATATTTTGCATTATTGAAAGTGTCCCTGATCAATGGATTGACGTTTGAACAAGTTAAAGACCGCGTGCCCTTTGATTACCTTACTCCCCTCTTCCCGACCAAGAAGTTTAAATTGACTACCAGTCCTGTCGGCAGGGATTATGGAAATAGATTGATTGATTTATTTACCCCGATTGGTATGGGTCAGCGCGGATTGATCGTGGCTCAGCCTAAAACCGGTAAGACTTTTTTACTAAAAGATATAGCGAATGCCATCGCATACAATCATCCTGAAGTATATCTGATCATATTACTGGTAGACGAAAGACCCGAAGAGGTGACCGATATGCAGCGCAGTGTAAAGGCGGAAGTGATCTCATCAACCTTTGACGAGCCTGCCGATAATCATGTACGGGTAGCGAATATCGTACTTGAGAAGGCAAAGCGAATGGTAGAGAGCGGTCATGATGTCGTCATTCTATTGGATTCCATCACACGCCTTGCCAGAGCCTATAATACAGTGGCCCCATCCTCCGGCAAAGTATTATCCGGTGGGGTTGAAGCGAATGCATTGCAGAAACCTAAAAAATTTTTTGGTGCTGCCCGTGCCATCGAAAATGGTGGATCACTGACTATCTTGGCAACTGCCCTGATCGATACAGGATCTAAAATGGATGGTGTGATCTTTGAAGAATTTAAAGGTACAGGTAATATGGAATTACAACTCGATCGTACCCTTGCCAATAAACGATTGTATCCATCGATCGATGTTACCAAATCAAGTACCCGTCGTGAAGAATTGCTTATGGATAAAGACTCCTTGCAGCGGATGTTTATCCTGCGCAATCACCTGGCCGATATGAAACCGGAAGAAGCCATCGAGTTTATGCTCAAGCATATGCAACATACTCAGACCAATCTTGAATTTTTGCAGACGATGAATTCGTAAGAAAACAATCAGTTTGAAAAGATATAAAAAGACGAAGTGGTGACGCTTCGTCTTTTTTTATGAATCGATCATGCGTTAGTGAATCAAAATCTTTTCAATTTTCGTATTTTCTCCTGCTTTGATCTTTAAAAAATACATGCCAGCCATCCCATGTTGAATTGCGATTTGGTTGACTGTCTTTTGCAAACGGCCTGAATTCATAATTTGTCCAATTGAATTGTAAATTAAATAGCTTGCAGTAGGATAAGCATGGTCAAATTGGATGTTTATGAAAGATTTTGCAGGGTTGGGATACACCCGAATGTCCGGCTTTGAAAGATCGTCCGTCGACACACTGTATTCACTTTTTAAATCGGTCTCATACATGGCCAACCCTCCGCGTTGATTACCGACGATCATATCAAGTTTACCATTGCGGTCCAGATCCGCAATGGCGATATGAGATTCATCACCTTCTTTTACTTCACCCCATGTCTTGAATAAGACCGGATACACTGAACCGGTAACGACCGGAATATCATATAATAAGATGTTTTTCCCATAAGTGCCCATCGCCACATAATTATGATTATTACTGGAAAAGAAACAAGGGGCTGCATTGCCTGTAGCAAATCCTTGTACCCGGGTATCGATATCCCCTAAGGTCAGAATAGAAGGGGCTGCAGAAAAATTTGGATTAGAGGATGTGCCTGTATTCTTAAAGTATGACATCGTGCCGATTGATTTACCAATAATCAAATCTTGCAATCCGTCATGATCTAGATCAAAGATCTGAGGATAAGAATAGGTACCGATATCAATTTGAAAATATTCTGATTTAACCGGAGCAAATTGCATCGGTTTATTTTTTCCGGCTAAATTTTCAGCAAAAAATATCCTTCCCAGGGATTCTCCTACAAATAAATCCAGATCACCGTCATGATCAATATCACCAAATGCAGGAGCAAAATTATTCGTTTCGAAAGTAAATGTCTGGAAGCCGAGCCAGTTGGTATCGACCAAAGTAAATTCAGGTGATTTCTCCGTACCGGTATTGGTAAATAAAGTCAAGGAAGCACTGTGCAATCCTTGCCGGTCAAAATAGCCGCCATTTCCCACCACGAGATCCGGCAAGCCATCACCATTGACATCCGCTACTGCAGGAAATGAAGATTCTCCTAAATCTATCGTTTCATTGATGATAAAGCTGTTGGATACATAATTAAAATTTACAGGATTGACTTTGTCCTGGTCATATCGCCAAAGGCAATGATAATTATCTGATCCAAACTGGAAATTGGATGCTGCGAACAGTTCTTTGACTCCATCATTATTTATATCAGCTAAAAAAGAAGATACGAAATAAGGAATGTCGACCGATTTAGTATTGGATGGAAATTTTATTTCTTCCTTGTCCATCCAGGCCGTAGTACTATCACCACCGTTGTGCAAATATATCAGAGATGCGGATGAGATATCACCGATCAATAAATCAAAATTGCGATCCCGGTCCCGGTCAAATGCCAATACGGTCGATCCTGAATGTCTTACTTCTAATGGAGGGGATGGCCATAGTCCCGAAGCGCATTTATCTTTATTGGGGCTCAACGTAATTTTGTCCGAAAACCCGTCTTCCAATATTTTACCAAAGCATACATCACCGACCGTTAAATCAAAACTTCCTTTGGGCATTCCTTTATCCGCAGCAAGATTTTTATACCAGATGATCTGCACACCTCCCACTTCATATGAAAGTATATCCAAATCACCATCATGGTCTATATCTTCGATCGCAGGATAGTCGATATTGCTGGTATAGGCATTGAATCTAGAATTACCGGATGTATAATAAAGGATATTATTCCGATCATTAGGAAACAACCGTTTGGAAAAACGTAAGGATTTAGTCCCGATGGTTCCATCCCAAACATCGATGCCGGCAACTCCGATGGTCGTAGAGTACGTAAACATGTCTGTGATCCCATCTCCATTGATATCTTTCATAATCACCCATTCTTTAATATCGGGAAATATCGGTTTGTACTCAGGAGAATAAACCAATTGATTTTGTTTGGATAAAAACGGCAGCCAGACTCCTCCACTTCGATCAAAAATGACGATGTCCTGGATACCATCGAGATCGATGTCGGCATTCATGATTTGAGGACAATTCATACCTCCTGACCAGGGATGAGCCAAGATCTTACCATTAACCTTTACTTTTGGATTAATAGGTCTGAAGGTTTGGCTGAAAAGTAAGAATGGAAAATTTAAAATTAAAACGAACAGGCAAATTCTTACTTTGAAAACCATATTCGAAGATAAGGGAAACGAAAAGATTGCAGAGTATCATTAACTTTTTCAGATTGAATAAAAATCAAAAAGTCATTCTTATTTCAATTGTATTAATTCTAAAAAGATGGCCCGGGTTGTCCAAATTTTTTTGATTGAAACATTACAGGTTAGCCATAAAATCCGGCTTCCCTGAACTAGAAATCATTAGCCCATTTTGTATTTGTGATGAAATCAGAATGCTCTGCAGTCTGCACTTTTTATGATAGATAACTATATCAGGCAAATTATATCTAAAAATAAAACTCGTCTTTGCGAATGAAATCATCCTTCAAAACACTTCGCCATTATTTCTGCGGTCTGTGCATCGTGTACTTTTTTAAATCCGGTTGCCACAGAAGGTGTGGCGGGTCTGGATATACATTCAAATTTTCCGGGAATGGATGCATTGATATAAAACCAGGCTCCCATGTTTTGGGGTTCTTCCTGAACCCAAAGCAGTTTACACTTTTTGTATTTATCCAATAGAGCATTGATTTGATCTGTAGCCAACGGGTATAATTGTTCTATCCTTACAATAGCGATATCTTCCCGATGATATTCTGCACGTCTTTTTAATAATTCATAATAGACCTGTCCCGAACAGAAAAATACTTTTTTCACTTTCTTGACCTGGATCGGGTCGTCGATCGTCTCCTGGAATGTAGTCCCGGTTGTAAATTGATCTATTGGAGAAACGCATAACGGTTCCCTCAATAATGATTTTGGTGACATTACGATCAGAGGCTTTCTAAAGGGTCTTGCCAATTGTCTTCTCAATGCATGGAAAAAATTAGCTGGTGTCGTGATATTGCAAATACTCCAGTTGCAGTCAGCCGACATTTGTAAGAATCGTTCCATCCGGGCATTGCTGTGTTCGGGCCCCTGACCATCGTACCCATGGGGTAATAACATCACAAGTCCGCTCATACGTTGCCATTTCGATTCTGCCGATGCGATGAATTGATCCACCATGGTCTGTGCACCATTATAAAAATCTCCGAACTGAGCTTCCCATAACACCAAATGGTCCGGCGTGATCAATGAATAACCGTATTCAAAACCCAGGACTCCAAACTCTGACAACAAACTGTTGTATATAAAAAATTTACCGGGGGCATCGTGTGTGCCGACTCGATTATATTCTACATTGGTATTGGCATCAAAGATGACGGCATGCCGGTGTGAGAAAGTTCCCCTCTTCACATCCTGGCCACTCACCCGCACATTTTTACCTTCTTTAAGAAGTGATAAGTACGATGTTAATTCAGCGAGAGCCCAATCAATTTTTCCATTCGCTATCAGTTCTTTGTAAGATTTAATTAATCGATTGATTTGGGATAATGGGGTAAAATGCTCAGGAATTGTCATCAAATGTTCTAAATAGGCAGTCAGTTCATTCTCCGTAATGCCCGTATTGGGTGAACGTTGGAAGTCTTCAATCTTATTTGTTTTTGACAATGCCTTCCATGCCAGATCCGGTTCCTGATATTTATAAGACAATGTTTTTTGCTTTACCAAATCGAGTCGGTCCTGAAGCAAAGCCCAGAATTCGGATTCCATTCTTTGAGCCAGTTCTTTCTGAAGATCACCACGGGCAATTAATTTCTGCGTGTACATCACGCGGGGATTTGGATGATTCGCAATGATAGAATACATGCCGGGTTGGGTAAACTTTGGTTCGTCAGATTCATTGTGTCCATGACGTCGATAACATACCATATCAATAAATACATCCGTATTGAATGCTTGTCTGTAGTCGGTTGCTAGTTCACATACAAATCGTACAGCTTCCGGATCATCTCCATTTACATGAAAAATAGGTGCTTGAATAGAGGTCGCTACGCTCGTACTGTAGGTACTGGTTCTCGCATCATCAAAATCTGTCGTGAATCCGATTTGATTATTAATCACAAAATGAATCGTACCACCTACATAATATCCTTTGAGTTGCGACATCTGTGCTGTCTCATACACGATCCCCTGACCGGCGATGGCTGCATCGCCATGGATAAGTATGGATAAGATCTTATCGTAATCACTTTTATACAGGATATCGGCTTTCGCCCTGGCCATTCCCATCACGACAGGATTTACTGCTTCCAGGTGGGACGGATTGGGGGCCAATCTTAAATAGACTTTTTTGCCAAGCCGGGTGTCGATCTGGGATGCATAACCCTGATGATATTTTACATCGCCCGAGCCAAATGAAAGATCCGGAGCTACCCCTTCAAATTCATTAAAAATCTGTTCGTACGTTTTACCTACTACATTAGCCAATACATTCAACCTTCCTCGATGGGCCATCCCGATGACCACTTCTTCCACTCCTTGTTCGGCTCCTATTTCGATCATGGTGTCCAAGGCCGGGATGGTTGTCTCTCCTCCTTCCAGTGAAAATCTTTTTTGGCCAACGTATTTTTTGTGAAGGAATTCTTCGAATATAACCGCTTCATTGAGCTTCTCAAGAATTCTTTTTTTCTCTTCATAATCCAAAGCATAATCTTCTTTGAGCGCCCGATGTTCAATACGTTCGCGCAACCACATTCGTTTCTCTTTATTATTGATATGGTTGTATTCAAAGCCAATGTTGTCACAATAGATGGTTCTCAAGGTGTCACAGACTTGCTGCAAAGTCGATCCCTGTAATCCAATTTCAGAGGCAGCATGGAAGACAACCGATAAATCCGATTCTTCCAGCCCATAATCCGTAATATCAAGATGAGGTTTACGGTCCCTTCGTTCACGGATTGGGTTGGTAGTGCTCAGCAGATGACCGCGATCACGATAACCGTGAATCAACGCCATGACTTTAAATTCTTTATCAAGATGAGTTTGAGATTTTATGACGACGTCATCTACTGCATGACCATTGGTGCGGTCAGCAAAGTCATATCCTTTGAAAAATGCTTTCCAACCCTCATCGACTTCCTTGCCTTGTAAATAATCTTTGTACAGATGATCAATAAAATCAGGATGAGCATTGAAAATGGCAGAATAGTCTTTCATAATGAAATAAATAATGAGTCAGCAAAAATAAGAGCTATCGATAAGGATTGTGTCGGTAAAAGTCTATTTTAGAAAAATCAGGCGGAAATGGAGGTCTCGGCATCTTTTAACTACCTGTAAAATAAGACATTAACTAAAAATTTGAGAATATTATATGGGGTATCAGAAAAAACATATATTTTTGCGCCTCTTATTTAATTAGAATCAGATATGGCAAACATAAAAGGATCTCAAAAAAGAGCCGAAATCGCGGAAGGCAGACGTACCGATAATCGCTATAACAAAAAGACTGCCCGTACGGCGATCGCGCGATTAAAGAGCATCACAGACAAGAAAGATGCAGAGACTTTCTTACCAAAAGTGACCAGCCTGATCGATAAATTAGCCAAGAAAAACACCTGGCATAAAAACAAAGCTTCTAATTTAAAAAGTGCCATCACCAAGCATGTGAATGGCCTGAAGTAATAGATTAATAGACTCACAATTCTTATAGAAGGTGTATTGACTCAGTCGGTACACCTTTTTTAATATCAATATCTTTGGGACATGAATTTTTATAAAGCTATTATTGGATCCATTGAAAAGCTTACACCCGATGCCGTCAGTATCACCTTACAAGTAGACCATCCAGAGCTATTTAAATATAAACCAGGCCAATACATCGTTTTGAGAGTGCCTTCGCTCAATCCCGATGCTCATCGATCGTATTCAATCAGTGCCGCCCCTTATGAAAACAAAATTACCATCGGCCTGAAGAAAATAGAAGATGGATTGGTTTCGACTCACCTGTGCGATCATGCAAAAGAAGGTGATGTGGTGGAGATGATGATGCCCGAAGGCAGCTTTATCATACCCCAATACAAGAGAGATCTTAAAATCATTGCCTTTGCTGCCGGCAGTGGTATCACCCCGATTTTATCGCATATCAAAGCTGTTTTGCATAGTTGCGATCAAGCCCGTCTATCGCTGTTCTATGGAAATAAAACTTCTGAAAGCGTTTTGTATCAAAACCAATTATCACAATTATTGAAGGATTACGGTGACCGGTTTGAACTCATCAAAGTATTCAGCAGAGAGAAAGTAGGCCTTGCTGATCTGGAAGGTCGCATCGACCGTGAAAAAATCAACCGGTGGAAATCGTATATGTTTGATATCCAATCTCCAGATTATTTTTTGATTTGCGGTCCTGGCGATATGGTACAGGACATTACGGTCGCATTGCAGAATGCCGGAGTACCATCAGAAAAAGTACTCAATGAATATTTTTCTTCACCGGAGGAGATCAAACCGGTAGAGATTACACTTACCGATCTTGAATCGTCCACGATAAAAATAAAATTTGAAAAGAAAACCTATACTCTGGAAAAAGCATCCATCCATTCGGTGATATTAGATCATGGCTTACAGAATGGAATCGATCTGCCGTATTCGTGCAAAAGTGGTGTGTGTTCTACCTGCCAGGCTAAATTAATTTCCGGCAAAGTCACTATGGATCATAATTATGTATTGAGTGAAAAAGAAATTGCTCAAGGGTATATCCTGACCTGCCAAAGTCATGCCCTGACTCCTGTCGTGGAAGTTGAATATTGATAGCAAATCCCCTGCAACTAACTTCATGACGGATCACACGCTGATTGAAACTACAAGGTATTCAATCGTAAACAGACATCTTACCGTCAATCCAATGGTCTATCATTACATTGTCCAACGGATGCTTTGCATTCATTAGTAAATTAATACTTATTTTTATTGACACAAAACAAAATCCAATATGGCTTACTATCGAAACGATGAGAATGGTGGATATGGTGGAATGACGGGGTACAGACCTCATATCCAGTGGGGCAGCCTTCTGGTTGCATTATTATTTGCCGGATTTGCCGTCTGCAAATACTACGGTCAAAGTGAGGTCAACGAAGTCACCGGAAAGAAACAACATATTGGTAATATCACGAAGGAACAAGAGATTACACTGGGCCTTCAAAGTGCACCCTCGATGGCGGAGGAATACGGTGGTCTGTATCCCGATGAAAAAGCACAAGCTTATATAAAACAAGTGGGACATAAAGTATCGGATGTTTCTTCTGCTAACATTCCAGGATATCAGTTTGATTTCCATTTATTGGCCGATCCCAATGTAATCAATGCATTTGCATTACCGGGAGGTCAGCTTTTTATTACTTATGCATTATTCTCTAAATTGGATAAAGAAGATCAATTAGCGGGCATATTTGGACATGAAATAGGCCATGTCATTGCCCGGCATGGATCTGAAAAAATTCAAAAAGATCAATTAATTCAAGGATTAACCGGTGCTGCCGTCATTGCAGCAGGAAATTATAATTCATCTCAATATGCTCAAATGATCGCCAATATGGTCGGCCTCAAATATGGTCGCGATCAGGAACTGGAAGCAGACAACCTGGGCGTGCGTTTTATGATCGAGTCAGGATTCAATCCACAAGCCATGATCGAAGTGATGCATATACTCGAAGAAAATACCAATGGCAACCGTCAACCTGAATTTTACAGTACCCATCCAAATCCTGAAAACAGAATAGAAAAAATTAAGGAAGCGATAGACCAATTTTCCGGTCATACCAATACAAATGGATTGCAAGCTGCAAATCCTGCTTCCAATCCAGGGGAAATAAAATTGAAAGATCCTAATAAGAAAATCAATTAGGTCTTTATCTAACACCCCTTACCATGCGATGATCGCACCAGGTATCATAATCATTTTAGCATTAAAGATGATTATACACCATACCCGATATCCTTCCTGAAATACATTCCATCAAAAGAGATATGCTGCAGGGCATTGTATGATTTAGCTAATGCATCCTGTATATCCGTACCGTAGTTTGTAATCGCCATCACTCTACCCCCATTGGTCATTACATGGTCATGATCATCTTGGATAGTACCTGCGTGGAACAGGATCGAAGGATCGTTTGCAGGTAAATCCATTGAAATTCTTTTCCTTTTTTCGAAATCACCCGGGTATCCGCCTGAAACAAGCATAACTGTACTGGCTGCCTGATCTGATTCTTCAATGGTAAATCCAGAGAGTTTATTTTGTGAAGCATGTATAAATAAATCCACTAAATCCGATTTGAGTCTGGGCATGACTACCTCTGTTTCAGGATCGCCCATTCGACAGTTATATTCAATCACATATGGCTCACCGTGTACTTCAATTAAACCAAAGAAAACAATACCGAGGTATCTGAATCCTCTTTGATGGATTCCATGGATGGTTGGTTTAATAATTCTTTCTTCGACTTTTTGCATCATGAGATCATCCACAAAGGGTACCGGCGATATGGCTCCCATTCCTCCTGTATTGGGCCCGGTATCACCCTCTCCTACTTTTTTATAATCTTTTGCCACTGGAAGGATTTTATATTCCTTTCCATCGGTCAATGCAAAAACGGAAAACTCTTTTCCGGATAAAAATTCTTCAATAACGACGGTCGCGCTTGATGCACCAAATTTTCCTTCAAACATAGACTTTACTTCTTGCAATGCGCTTGGATGATCGGGTGCTATCGTTACACCTTTTCCCGCAGCCAGACCATCTGCTTTGATTACAATAGGCGGAGTCATATTTTCTACAAAATCAAATGCTTCGACCATCTGGTCGGCGGTAAAGGATTTGTATTTGGCAGTGGGTATATTAAATTCTTCCATAAATTCCTTAGCAAATGCTTTGCTGCCCTCCAATTGAGCCCCTGCTTCGTCAGGGCCGATGACCATCAGACCTGGGTGAGTATTGATTAAATGATCCGTCAAACCATCACATAAGGGATCTTCAGGACCGATACATACCAATCGAATATCATTGTTGGTAATAAATGCATCGAGTTCTGCCCGGTGATGCCAGGAAATCGGTACATTGATCCCGACGAGGGCTGTCCCGGGATTACCAGGTGCGATATAAACCGCGTTGCAAAGTGGAGATTGTTTTATTTTCCATGCGATCGCATGTTCGCGGCCGCCACCACCTATGATGAGAATATTCATTATTTATTTTTTTGATTAATACCAGAATAATACACTTTAATCCCACCTTGGTTAATAGTATACTAGATTATTAAAATTCATTGATTCATGACAAAAGTACTAAAGAAAAAGGGCTTCCGATATGCACCGGAAGCCCTTCAATCTTGAGAAAGTTTTTTATATCTATTGTACAATAAGCGGTTTGGTGATGACCCCGTTGTCAAAACCAAACTGTACATAATAAACACCATTTGAAAGGTCCCCTCGGTAAAGTGTGTATTCACTGCTGTTAATCTTATTGATCTGGCGAACCACATTGCCATTTACATCGTAGATAACCAGACCTTTTATTGGGTTATCTATTTTAGTAGTAAATGATGTCTGTGAAGTCATTGGATTAGGAGACATCCGCAAGCCCACTTGTGATGCCTGTAAAAGATCCGGAGTCGCCACGAATGTACCCAGACCCAAAACTGCAAATGCACGCGGTGCATAATAGGCTATAATGGTATCAATGTATCTTCTGGATTTTGCCGCTGACATATCAGGTTGAGTCGCCAAACCATTTGTATTATTACCATATCCAAATTGTTTTTGAATAGCACTCATGATCGTCGTATCCCACCAATTCCAAGGATCCGAATCAAACGGATTGGTACCATTTACAGGATAAAGACCTTCGATACCGTCATTCTTTTTGTTTGCAGCCTGAGTAATGACATCAGCAAGTTTTAAATCACGCATTTTCTTTTGAAGGCCTAATGAGTCTGCTTTTTTAATCGCTAAATACGTACCTTGTACTTTTACGACAGAAAGAGGAGCGTTTGAACCCTGAGGAACGTTAACGATACCCTCTTTGTAAGGCGCAAACGGATCCCGAGGTTCCTGAAAGCCAATCATCGGAAGATCTGTATTGTCTATCCATTGGGTATCGGCCAAGGCTCCACCCATATTTACACATAATTGAAAGTCAGATGAAATACCTGGTATATTGGGATAACACAGTGTATCCCCTGCAAGTGAAGGTGCTCCTGCAGGAACGACTCCTACCGAAGTACCATAAATATTTCCGTGTACACTTTCTATTACGTAGGGTAATCCATTATCCCCAATAAATTTATTACTTGATTTTTGTACAATATCCAGGTAAGAGTCCATCGTGGCTGCAGCCATACTGATATAACCTCCTGTACCCTGGCCCCAGGCTACAATTTTAGAAGTATCGATTCCGAAGGGATTTCCCTGTGCAATTACAGAGGCTTTAAAATATCTTATGGCATTTCTTAAATCCTGCACACCACGATAGGCTGCATTGATCAATGTATTCACGCGCTCCGTCTGTGTCGAAGCGATGGGGTTCCACCCACAACGATAATCAATAGCAGCTGTAACATATCCCATTTTGGCCAGTCTTGTACATATCTCAACCAAAGGTGAGTCAACTGGATAACCCATTCCGATTTGAGCAAGAGTAGCACCTGCAGCGGCTAAAGGAGAAGTAGCCGGGATGGTGGTACGACCACCGGTGCTTTGATTGATAGGAAAAGGTAAGAAATTGCCTGTATGCAGGTAAATGACCAAAGGTCGTTTCCTTACCGTATCGTTTTTAGGAGTATAAATGGTTACCGCCAATGGAACTTTGGTAGCATGACCAGTGATGGCTGCTGTAATTACAGTTGCATTCTGACCATAGACAGAATAAATGGTATTGACAGAATCAAATACCTGATTCAGATATCGTTGTTTCTGTCCTACCATTGTGGTAATTGCAGCAATGAGAAGTAAGAGATTTAAGATTATTTTTTTCATATATAACTGTTAAAATGTGTCGGAAATTTAGAAAGAGTTTTTGAATTTGTAGATTACTTTTTTTTCCATTCGTACAGCAATGAGATATAGGCCAACCGACCGATTCTCGGTCCACCATAAGCTTGAAACTGCTTATTATTTAAAAGATTAGAACCTCCAAGTTTGACCGTCGTATTCATTGATTTTATCAACCAATTGATTTGTCCGTCAAGCAAACTATAAGATGGAATGTAGCCGGAAAATTGCGGTGAACCTTCGTAATTAAACGCATCGATCCATTTATAATTGAGATTAAATCCAAAAGCATTCAGTTTTTGACCGTTGATGCGAATCGGCATGTCACGACCGCTAATGCCAATATTAAATTTGTGCTCCGGTGTATTGAAAGCAGGTATAATAGGATCATCCGCAAAAGTCTTGATCAGTTTATTCCAGGAATAATTTCCGGATAATTGATAAAAATTATGAAAGAAATAATTTAAACCCGCAGAAAATCCCTGCGTGGTTACGGTATTCGTGGAGTTGGCTGCATACCGATAAGCTTGCAATGCTTTCGGGAATCCGGTCGCTGCATCAAAAGTACCCTGTACTCCGATATTATAACCTAAGAAATCATTGTAAATACTGTAATAATATCCTAGATCCACATACAAGCTGTTAAATAATGTAGATCGGTAGCCAACTTCAAATGTTTTTACTTTTTCAGGTTGTATACCGGCAATATCAAAATATTTTAATTTTTTAGTATCCAGCGTATTTACATAATCCAGCAAAGATGGTACGGTAATCAAATGTTGAACACCGTGTAAATTACCGGCTAAAATAGCGCGACCTACATTCAGATAAAGATATTGATCCGATAAGGTCGGATTGCGAATGGCACTTGAGAAAGAAGCTCTGAGATATGTATTTTGCTTTGGATTGTATACCACAGATGCTGCGGGTGTGAAAACAAAATTGAAGTTTTGATTTTTGTCCATCCTCACCGTTGCCGAGAAGTTCCACTTTTTGTCGTTGGTCATCTTATCTAAACCCGAATAGACACCGTATTCGAAATTTGTAATTTTAATCCCGGAGCTGTCATAAAATATGGTTCCCTTGGATTGCGGAGTATAGAGCCGCACATTTCCTCCTACTGTAAAATGATCTGCAAAAGAAGGTTTAAACTTGTATTCACCCTGAGCATGGTACAAAGCAGAACGATCATAAAACCGGGTTCCCCCCTGGTTATTATAGGAGTTGCGGATACGATCAAACTCCTGGTTAAAACGGTCTGTACCCGGTGCATATGCATCCAACGAACGGTTGAGGGGATTGCCTTTATCGGCATATGCCCTGGTCATTTCATGGTATGATGTCAGATCAGCCTGGTGATCCGCAATCCATTTGGCAGCAGCTACCCGGTCGAATGTAGTGCCGAATGAACCATCAGGATTGATTACAAACTGTAGCTGAGGGTAGCCTTTTTCTTTGATTTTAGGATCGATATTATTTTGCCAATAATTCAAATAATCGGTCGACCAATCCCGATTTGTTTTGGCATTGGTCTGCAGCAGCAACGCGGCAAAATATGGGTCATATGATTTACCGGCATCGTCCTGTGTGGCATATGCTCTGATAAAAAATTTATCCTTTTTTCGGAATTCTATTCTACCCTGATAAAAGGCAATGCCACGAAGGGAAAATCTATTATCTCCCTGATATACCGTTGTCCCCGTTCCCATATTCCCGGCCAGGATAAATTCCGGTGATTCTTCTTTCAGAGAAGGCTTCACACGAAAATGAAACGCCGTACTTGCTTTGAAATTCCTGGTACGGTAGTCTACCAGGTCTAATTCTTTATAGCCCGTTCGATGCCATACCCCCACACCTGGAAAAGTCCAGGGAGAGGCGGAAGATAAATCGTTACCCGTCTGGTATTCATCCCCATAGATATTGACGGCATCATAACCGCCGGGATTGGTCTTGGGTGATTTGGTACCGGTGACGGCATCGTAATTATCTGCCACCCAATCGTCTGCCCGCAGGTATTGCATAGAAAATTTATATCCAAAAAAATCATGTCCCTTTTTGTTTTTGATTGCATCTGCCCATCTCATGGAGGTTTCAAAAAGATTTCTTTCTCCGTATTTAGCAGCAACACTCAATCCTTTCTGATAAAATGGATTTTTGGTTTCCATACTAATTACCCCATTGAATGCATTGGGACCATAAAAACTACTGGAAGCACCTTGTATAAGATCCACTTTGAGCACATCGAGTTCACAAGAACCAAGGAAATTGCCCAGTGAAAAATTCAGGCCCGGCGCCTGGTTGTCAACACCATCAACGCCATCCTCGCCCAGCAGGTGCCGCAGATCGGGATCATGAAGACCATCGGCGGCCTGCGCGGACAGATCACAGGCCTGTATCTGGCGGGCGTGATCGTCTATGGCCTGCTGAGCCTGCTGATCGCCATGCCGATCGGAGCGTTCGGCGGCTGGGCCCTGGCGCGCTGGCTGATGGCGCTCATCAACGTCCCCGTGTCCGACTTCGAGATCCTGCCCTCGACGCTGCTGATCCAGTTCGTGACGGGCCTGATCGTGCCCGTTCTGGCCGCGTTTTGGCCGATCGTTCAGGGCGCCGCCATTTCGGTGCGCGAGGCGGTGAGCCAGTACGGCGTCGGCGCGAGCAATTACGGCTCGCGTTGGATCGACCGACTCCTGGCGCGTGTCCAGGGGCTACCGCGCACGTGGAGCATGGCGCTGCGCAACACCTTCCGCCGTATGAGCCGCGCCGCCCTCACCGAGGTCACGCTGATCGGCGCGGGCGTCATCTTCATGATGGTGGTCAGCGCCCAGCACTC
>CALMKY010000396.1 GCA_937867195.1 uncultured Saprospiraceae bacterium
CGATGGTCAATGGTTTCTCCGTCTGTGCATTTAATTCGATAAAAGAATGGATTAAGGGCAAATTGAATGATGCCAAACTCACATTTTTTACAAAATTTCTTCTTGATATCATAATCGCTCTATTAAATTTTTATTTCCCAGCCTTTTTCGTATTCGCGCGACCAGAGCTTATTCGCTGCTTCATCCTTCAGGATATGACCATTCATCGGATCAATATTGAGTGAATGACCGACCCTGTGCGAAATATTTCCTAATTGCATCAGTAATGTACTTTTAAATCCTTCATCGATTGGGGATCTAAGTGGAGTACCGTTTTTAATATTATCAAAAAAATTACGTACATGCGCTGAGTCCAGTGCCCCGGCCGGATTTTTAGCATCCCGTGGATCTACATCTATTTCTGATTTCATTTCTTTGATGAGTTTATTATCGAGGTCATACACACGATAATCATTATTGGCTATATTGAGGGATCCTTTTTCACCATAAAAGACCACGCCCACACTACTGCCTTCATCGTATTTACCATTACAGGACCTACCTTCCCAGGTCATCGAAATATTGTTTTTAAAATCAAATCCGATGATATGGGTATCCGGTGTTTGCTGATCGTCCTGGTATCGGTACCTCCCTCCCGAACTATTTACTTTAATAGGGAAATCAACTCCTAAACCTAAGCGCAACAGATCGACCATATGGGTACCATTATTACAGGATTCGGCAGTTCCCCAGTGCCATAGCCAATGCCAGTTATAATGTACAATATTATCTTTAAACGCTTTCCGGGGAGCAGGACCCTGCCATAGATTCCAATCCAACCAATCCGGTACGGTCACTGCTTGGCCAACACCGATCGAAGCACGATTATTAGTATACCATCCTTTACCATAATATACTTTACCGATCATTCCATCCCGGATATCTTTCATAGCCAAGATGACATTAGGATAGGATCTGCGTTGATTACCCATTTGCACTGTCTTTTTATATTTTACGGCTGCCCTTACCAATAATTCACCTTCATGTGGATTGTGACTGCACGGCTTCTCAACATAGATATGTTTGCCGGCTTGCAATCCAAGGATAGCTGCAGGGGCATGCCAATGATCCGGGGCTGCGATTACGAGTGCATCTATATTTTTATCATCCAATGTTTTT
>CALMKY010000397.1 GCA_937867195.1 uncultured Saprospiraceae bacterium
AATATGCAGGGTGTTGATGAAATGCGTACTTATCGGATTGTTTTTGTAGTAAAAGCGAGGATTCTTTTTGTCGAATGAAAAATTTACTCTTCGTACTTTTATTTCTTCCGGGTCGTATGCTTTTTTCTCAGATGCTGTTGTGGCAGTTGTTTTTGTTTTAATTGTTGTTGTTGCCATGTTAATTGCTTTTAGTTAATAATTATTTAAGCGTATGATTTATTTTTAAGTAATTCTTCGGCCAAATGATAATTGTCTATTTGGTCTGGGTGGAAATTTTTTTGGAAATATTGGCCATATTGAGCGGATAATGTTCCTCCAAAATTATTTTTAAATCTGGTTAAGAATTGATATAAATATTTTGGTATATCTTTTCGTTTTATATCCTCATCATTGCGGGTTAGCATTGTTGTACCAATTATTAAATAAAACCACAATCCGAATGTAGCGATTAACATACCACTGGTACGCAAGGCGTAGCTATCATCTACTTTTTTTAATACATCAAAGGGTATTGCTTTATGCTCTATTTCTTCAGCAGCATGCCACATAAAAAGCTCTTTCATTTCATCGGGCATTTTTACGGTTATTTCTTTACTATTTATAATACCACTTTCGGCAAGCATTGCCGTAAAATGCTCTAATGCAACAGTAATGCTGAGTGCCAGTTTATCACCGGTTCTGTTTTTCTTAAACGTATTTCTGATTTTATTTTCTACGCCATCCCAAGCAGTACGTCTAAAGAAGTTTACAAATTTCATGGGTTGTATATTCTGAGCTTCCATTACATCCCAAAATTTTTGATGTTCGGCAAAGTGCGTTCCTTCTTGTCTTATAAAATTATCTACTCGTTTTTTTAAATCAGGGTCAGTGAACGATGGGTATATACACATCCTCTTCTGAATCCACTGAATTGTTGTCATACCGATCACCCAGCATCTCAAAATGTGGCCGTTCGTCTATTTGATATCCGGACTTGGGTACCCATTGGGTAAATATAGTTTGAAAGAAGGAAGCACCTGCGGCAGGATGACCTTTGTAATGAAATCTGGCATACCATCCTGATGGAATCACAAAGGAGCTCATTCCATCCGGAATACAATCAAATGTGGATACTGGAACCAATGCCCATTTGGTGAATATATTTTTTGGATCAAAGGATTGATAATACTCTTTTGGATATACTTGTAACGAAATTTTTTCTGATCCTATTCTGTTTTTTATTAGGTGAATTCCTGGAATGAACGTCTGCCATAGTACTTGTGTTTTATTTTCGACCAATGACATGTCAATTGATATTCCAATTGTTTTGGTTTCCTGGATTTGAATGATTTCAGCTGTGATCATAATGTCTTAATCACCCGGGATGCTCCATCAATAAGTTCATTCAGTTTACTTTGAGGTACTTGTCCTGCGTAGGCTGCCATCTCATTTTCTTTAAATAGATTCTGAAGGATGGGTTTGAGACTTGAATCCTCTATATTTTTAATGATTAAATCATCCCATTCTGTCTTTGACAAAGTATGTCCCGGTACAATCCATTTTTGTGACAGGTAACCGACCACCATCGTATGCACATCCGCCAGACCCTGCTTGGTATCTGAACTTGATTTTAAAATTTCCAATTCTTTCAGATACTTATTTCTGGTGGTTTGTAATTCAATTTCAGATTTATTTTTTCCTGCATATTCAAGATCCCTTTTCTTTTTGACATAAAATCCAAGCAAGAATACAAAAGGTAAAAACAACAAAATGTAAAATATAGGAGTACCGGAAATTTTAAATCCACCCACGGACGGGTTTCGGATCAAGGATGGCACGGTGATAGCCGATATAGAATTTGATTCTTTTAATGTCGAAGAACCCGAAAGTGCATTTCCGGCAATATTCAAATTGTAAGACTTTGGGGCAAGAGTTATATATCGGTTGCTGTCTGTATCAAAATAATCGAACGCTGGTCTGACCTGGAATGATCCCGGTTGGATGGCCACGATTGGATAGATCATTTCTCTCATACCGACAAAGCCATCCAATTTATAATCTGTATTTTCTTTAGTCACCTTGGGCTCATATTGCTGAAATGCACTGGTGTCGTAGATCAGATATGGCTTTCCGATGCGGTTCAGATCCCCATTCCCTTCGACGTATACGGTCAGAGAAATTGCATCATTGACTTTTGCAATCGGTTGATCCACACTGGATGACATGGAATATTTTCCCACAGCGCCTGAAAAATGCTCAGGAGCAGGCTGTGGCAAAGGGTTTACATGCAACGATACAGCATTGCTTTGAAGATTTACGCCCATCGTATTGGGTAACAGAAAGAAAGGATTTGCATTATTTTGATCTTCATCAGTCACCACACTGGCTCTCACATGCATGGCATCGAAATTAAAAATGCCGCTTTGTATTGGATAAATCGATGCAGCGTAAATCACTTTGGTGACGTATTCACGACCATTGATGAATTCACGATTGTCATATGCTAGTTTGGGGATGTTTTCAATATAGAATCCTTTAAAGTCAGGAGTGTGGGCAATAGTATAATTCTCAATATTGATTGCAGTATACAGTTTGTATTCAACCATGACCTGTTGGCCAACATATGCTTTCTCGGGAACGGTGCGAGCCAATACAAATAAATCCTTTTTACTGATGGTTTTAGCGTCACCTTGCTTTACAATCGTAGGATTTCCTTTTGTAATTTTAATCTTGAGTGGTGATGTAGTCAACGTTTTTCCATTGACCACGATGGATGCACTACCGATCATTATTTCTCCGACGGATTTGGGGGACAGGGTATAGCCATAGGATATGCTGGAAGTTTGGGCTCCATTGACGATGCTTACCTGGGTCGATGTACTGGGTCCTTGTAATACAGTCCAGCCTTTAAAATCCGGTGGTACAAAACTTTTACCTTGCGCATTTTCAAGCATAAACTCTACTTGGACATATTGATCGAGGGATGCCTCGCGCGGGTCTGCAATCGCACGAAAATTGACAGATTGGGAGTAAGAAGAAGAAAGTATTGTAATGAATATACAAGCAAGAGAAAATCGCATTCTGATCATCACTGACTTTTTACAATTTCACCGTTTTCCTTTTAATTACTTTATCGTGAGTTTTCCCGGGCACGATCTCCTGGCTTTGCCAAGACTCATCGATCTCTGGATCTTCCCGAAGATTGCCAGGATTTGGTTTCACATAAATGGCGATATCGGGCACATCGACCTCACTCCGTTTACCATCCTGATGGATCTTGATCACGGTAGCCGGAATGATAAACATTCCGGTTTTGCTGGGTTGAATTAAAAATTGCTGCTTGTGTTCTGACTTCATTTCACCATTGATAAATGAAGTATTGCTCATAAAATTTTGATTCAAAATCTCGGCGTCCTTTATGGATGGAGGAATGAATTGTGCATCTTCGGCATTAAAAGTATATTGTACATAAAATGCATTACCTAATAAAATGGTATCCCTGCTCAATGCGATTTTTATACCTGAGTTTTGAGCCATGGTAGAGATGGAAACCAAAATAAAAGTGAATATGGAGAATCTTTTTTTCATGTCAATTCATATTCGTGGTTAAAAATTTTACCAATCCTTTTTAGGAGGATTTGGTTTTGTTTTTTTGTTGACTAATTTTTGTTGTACCCGTTGATCTTCCCGATCAGAATATTGCAGCAATTGATCGGCTTCCTGTTTGGTCAATCCCTGTTGTTGTGCTGCCTGTTGCTCCTGGCCTTGCTGCGATGGGGGTTGTTGTTGCTGCGATGATGATAGCTTTTCCTTTTTATCCTGATTGTTTTGTTGCTGTTGCTGGTTTTGCTGCTGCGGCTGATTTTGTGGCTGGTCCTTTTTATTCTGTTCTTGATTTTGCTGCTGTTGCTGTTGCTGCTTGATCAATTGTTTCTTAGCTAACACAAGATTTTTCTTTGCATCGATATCTTCAGGTCTCCTTTTGAGTGATTCTTTATATGCATTGATGCTCTTTTGATATTCTTTCTTTTGGAAATACGCATTACCCAAGTTGAACCAGGCATCTGAATTGAGTTCACCAGCATCTTTCTTTTTGGTGGCATCTTCATAATAACCAATCGCTTCGTCCGGGCGATTTTGTTCCATGATGCTGTTGCCGAGATTGTATTTGATAATTTCGTTTGGCCTGGTTTCCAATGCGCGACGATACGTTTCTTCAGCTTTATTAAAATCTTGTTTAGTATAAGATTGATCAGCTTTTTTTAATAATTGATGTTCAGATTGAGAAAACACGGTAGGCGATAAAAACAGAAATCCGGCTGCGATCGCCAGGACTGCATTTTTTTTCTTTAACCGTTCAAACCAGCGAATAGACATCAGGTATTCTATCAAAAGTAAAATCAATCCCGGAAATAAAAAATATGGAAAATAAGATTCATATTCTGAATACGACCGTTCAGCAACTCTTTGCTTGGTCATATTGGCTATTTCATCTTTTAATATAGAAACGATCGCTTCACCATCGTTGATCCAGAAGTATTTGCCCTGCGCAGCACCTGCCAGCTCCTGCAAAAATTTTGCGTTTAATTTTGTTTGGATTGGTTTACCGGTTTCATCCCGTTTATAATCTGAAGCGTTATGAATCAAGATGGGAATCAATCCGCCTTCGGGGGTACCGATCCCAATGGTAAACACACCGATATTTTTCTCCTTTGCTTTGCGAGCTATGGCCATGGCGTTTTCGTCCTGGTCTTCGCCATCCGTCAACAAAAGAATGACTTTTTGTGCTTCATTTTCGTTACCAAAATTATCCATGCATACTTGAATTGCATCCCCGATCGAGGTGCCCTGGGTGGTAATCAATTCAGGATGTGCACTCCGAATAAACATGGTGGCTGCTCCATAATCCGTAGTTAATGGACTTTGCAAGAATGCATTACCGGCAAATAAAACGACCCCTACCCGATCACTGGCAAGACTGCGGATCAATGATTCTGCCCATAACTTGGATCGTTCCAATCGATTGGGCTTAATATCCTCACTGAGCATGCTGTTGGAGATATCCTGGCAGATAAAAATATCCGTGGATTTGATTTCGATTTTTTCTTTTCTGACACCCCATTGCGGATTGCTGAGAGAAAACAGGACCAACGCCATTCCCCCTAACCAAAACCACGATCGTCTTCGTAATAGTTTATGATCGAATCCGGGTACCAGGGATCTCCATAAATTAGGATGGGCGAGTCGATTTAATTTAGCCGCTTGCATTTTATTCACCACAAACTGCGATGCAACCAATACGAATATCAGAATCAAAGCCATCAGGTAATATGGATGTTCAAACCGAAACATATCAATATAATAATTCTTTGATAATAAAATTTCTTAAAAGATAATGAATCAAAAGACCGACTACTGCCAAGGCAGTAAAGATGTGGAATAACTCTGTATACCGTGTAAATCGGGTAACTTCAATTTCTGTCTTTTCCAGTTTATCGATTTCATCGTATATTTTTTGCAAAGCTTCCGCATCGGTGGCACGATAATATTTGCCGCCTGTTAATTCCGAAATTTGAGTCATCAATTGTTCATCGATTTCGACACGTGCCATGGCAAAAACATATTGGCCATCGGTTCGACGGGTCACCGGGGTCAGTGCTTCTCCCATGGTACCGACTCCGATCGAATAGATTTTAATATTATAGGTCCTGGCCAATTGGGCAGCTGTCATCGGATCAATATAACCCGTATTATTCACACCATCAGTAAGTAAAATGATGATTTTGCTTTTTGAAGGGGAAGCCTTGAGTCGATTGACAGCGGTGGACAAGCCCATACCGATGGCGGTACCATCTTCGAGCTTTCCAACGGAAAGATTGCGTAAAAAGTCCTTTACAATTTCATGATCGGTTGTGAGGGGACAGCGGGTAAATGCTTCTCCTGCAAATACGGCAAGCCCTAATCGATCATATATTCTTTTGCCGACAAAATTGGCAGCTACTTGTTTGCTGACACTTAATCGATCTGGTTGAAAATCCTGAGCGAGCATAGAGCTTGAAAGATCGATCGCCATGAAAATATCTATAGCATTGGCTTTTATTTTTTCTTCTTTCCATATGCGTTGCGGTCTGGCCAATGCAAATACTAAAAGCATGAAGGAAAGCAACTGTAACCAGGGTAAAATTTTATGTACTGTATTTTTCCAATTAGGGTCCAGGCCATCCGGAATTTTTCCAAAATGGACAGAATGATGGATCGGACCATGGGCTCTGCGAAGGAAATAAATACAATAAGGTATCCATGCCCACAATACCAGCATCCAGGGATATAGCAACCGAAAATGGGATAATGCAGTCATTAATTTATTACAGTTTCAGAGGATTTAGTTTGGACCGGTGGTAAATATTTTGTTTTTTCAACCAGGTCGATCGTTTGATCTAACGCCTGAGCATTGGCATCTGCTTCAGGAATACCCTTTGCAAATTTTACCCAATCGGCTATGTTTAAAATTTTATCAATCGTTGCGATATAGGATTTGTCCAGATCATTGACTTTATGAATGTCCCGGATGATTTCATTACTGGTTGATTCCAATGCAGGCACTTCATAGCGGCCTTCAAGATATTCTCTTAAGATAAAAGTCAGTTGAGAATGGAATTCTTTTACATCCCGTTCCCATAATTTGGATTTCTTTAATTCATTTAACTTCATGAAAGCTACTTCATGCGGTAATGGTTTCGAGACCGGTACTTCGATGATCTGCGTTTGACGATTCGCCATGCGCTTCCAATACCAGCGATACACAAGATAACCTACGACCAATAATACAAGTGGAATTATATAGATCAGATAATCGGTCCAGACAGTTTTTTCGCGGATGATGCCTTTGATAGGTTTTAAACCAGACGTATCTACCTGGATTCCTCCGATGTTTATAATCAAAGGAAAGGTTTTGATGGTATCGGATCCGGCCACAGCATATACTACGGGAAGTGTGAATGCACCCTCATCGAATATGGAAAATCGTATTTTCTTTTCAGAGATATTCGTATTCCCGTTTTGGGTCTTTATCCAGGGCGTTTGATTCACGATCGCAAAAAACGAACAGGTGTCCAGCAATTCGATATGAGGATCGTATGAAAGATTGGAGGGAGCCGTGATGGTCAAGGTAAGGTTTTGCTGATTGCCGAGGGGCATAAATGTACTGTCTAACCTGGCCACAAAACTACTTTGTGCTTGAGCGGCCATCGTGGCCAGTAAGAAAATAAACCAATGTAGTTTCATGCAGCTTTCATCCTTTTCTTGAAAAATCCCATCAACGCTTCAATGTAGCTATGGTCGGTCCGCAGTTGTATAAGATCGGATCTTGATTGATTAAATATTTCCCTGGTGCCGGCGACATGCTTTCCAAACCGCTCCTCATACTGGTACCGGATCTTTTTATCACCGGTATCCATCCACTTAATTATGTTGGATTCAAGATCGTACATTTGAATAAAACCAAGATCCGGCAATTTTTCTTCAAGCAGATCGTATAAATGGATTCCAATCAAATCATGTTTATTTCCCAAAATCCTTAACGGGACTTCATAATTTTGGTCATAAAAATCAGAAATTATAAAGGCAATGGAACGCTTCTTAATTACGTTATTAAAAAACTGAAGTGCTTCGGTGAGATTCGTCTTAGTACCTTTTGGTTCAGCATGGATGAGTTCTCGAAGAATGCGCAGAATATGTTGTTTACCTTTTTTAGGTGGAATGAATAACTCAATTTGATCAGAGAAAAGGATCAGCCCGACTTTATCATTATTGGATATCGCGGAAAATGCCAATACAGCGCTGATTTCTGTAGCCCATTCTCTTTTCTGTTGTCGATACGTGCCAAAATAGGATGAAGGACTGATGTCTACCATCAACATCAATGTAAGTTCGCGTTCTTCTTCAAAGATCTTGATATACGGTTCGTTGGCCCGGGCGGTCACATTCCAATCTATGTTACGCACATCATCACCGTATTGATATGGACGCACTTCGCTGAAGGACATACCTCTTCCTTTAAAAGTAGAATGATATTCGCCGCTGAATAAATGCTTACTGATGCTCCGGGTCTTGATTTCGATTTTCCGCACTTTCTGCAATAATTCCGTGGTATCCATTTTTTGAAATACAGTGGTTAGTTTGAGAAGTATTTACTATTGAGTTTGCCTTTTATTTCATTGAAGGGCACAATGATCTGACGATAGCCATACACGACATCAAAAGGCGCAGAAAATGAAATGCCTTCATTTCGTACTGTGATCAATTTAAAATCATCG
>CALMKY010000398.1 GCA_937867195.1 uncultured Saprospiraceae bacterium
GAACGATATGGTGTTGTGGAGTTTGATGAAAATTTGAAAGCAATTTCTATTGAAGAAAAACCAGTCAAACCCAAATCAAACTTTGCAGTTCCGGGATTGTATTTTTATGATAACAGTGTTATCGAAGTTGCAAAACATCTCAGGCCGTCACCCCGGGGTGAATATGAGATTACGGATGTCAATAAATATTATCTGGAAAAGGGTAATCTCTATGTGCGGTCTATGGGGCGAGGATTTGCCTGGCTCGATACCGGCACGCATCAATCCCTCATGCAGGCGGGTCAATTTATACAGGTTATCGAAGAAAGACAAGGTCTCAAAATTGGCTGCATTGAAGAAGTAGCATATGAAATGGGTTTTATCGATCGGGCTCAACTCGAAAAACTGGGCTATCAATATGCTAAGAGCGGCTATGGAGAATATTTACTTAGATTATTAGCTTAATATTGATTTATAATTGACTTCTGAAAAGCAATCCATATTACCAGAACAAGATGATGCCGATATAAGGTCTATTCTTAGAAACTTTAGGAGTAGTAAAGTTTGGTTACCGGTGTTAATTGGTCTTGGAGTGGTGATCTATATGATTACTTCCTCCATAGATAAAGCAGCTTTGGATCGTATAAAATGGAGTCCCCACACATTGGGTTGGCTGTTGGCAGCTATTTTGTTTTTATTGACAAGGCATTTTCTTTATTCAGTCAGATTATATCTACTAGCAGATAAAAAAATTACCATTTGGAAATGCATCAAACTCGTCGTCATCTGGGAGTTTGGTACTGCCATTACGCCAACCGCATTGGGAGGGTCAGCCGTGTTTGTTTTTGTATTGGCGAATGAAAAATTAGGTACCACCCGGTCGTTGGCAGCTGTCTTGTACAGCATCATACTCAATACGTGTTTTTTTATTTTTTCGATTACCTTTCTGTTATTGATCTTCGGATTCAATGTGATTCACCCTTCTTTTCATTCATTTAATGATAATTCTCAGATTGGTCATACTTTTTTGATATTGTTTACAGTGATCACTACGTACGGATTGTTATTTGCTTTTGGATTGTTTGTGAGTCCTGTTCAGTTTAAAAAATTATTGATGTTGATTACCTCAATACCCTTCCTCAAAAAATATCGCGATGGAGCCATCAAAATGGGCGATGAAATGATTACGGCTTCTAACGAAATAAAATCTTGGCCGGTGTCATATCATTTAAAATTATTCGGACTCACCCTGCTGGCTTGGGCCTGTCGTTTTCTAATCGTCAATTGTTTATTAATAGCTTTGGTGACAAATGCGAATTACCATTTTTATGATCAATTTAAAATATTTGGCCGGCAGGTCATCATGTTTATATTTATGATGTTTAGTCCTACCCCCGGGGCTTCTGGCTTTGCTGAAGTGTTTTTTGGTAATTTTATCGGAGATTATATTCCCAAAAGTGCAGCTGTCATCATTGCATTGATATGGCGATTTTTAACATATTATGCTTACTTGATTTTTGGTGTCATAGTATTGCCTCAGTGGCTTGCAGGGGTTATGAAGAAACGCCGTGAAGATAGGGTGATCTGATATTTGACATACTATCCCTGGTGAATACCAATCTATTTATTATTGTCAAGTTAGTTTGTTGCAAAGGCTATTCTCATTACAATAGATCTTTCAGACTTTGAATGATTTTTTACGATCGCATACATCTCTTCCTGTGATGACGTTTCCAGCACTATCTTTGCAATCCGGTTAATGAAAAATTTGCTGTTTTTATTTCTTCTGGTTTCATTTTATTATTTAGGGCGATATTTTTATTTCAGGCCAGGGGTCCGTGTCGCACAAATATGCCCTCCCATTGAGGGGAAGTTGATCAATGGTGAGTCATTTGATTTGTCTTATTTAAAAGGTAAATATGTATTGGTTGATTTTTGGGCAAGTTGGTGTGGACCATGCAGGAAAGATGCAACTACCCTTGTTTCATTTCAAAAAAAATGGAACCAGGTACAATTTAAAAACGCTTCAGGCCTTGAGGTGCTGACCATTGGATTAGATCATGACGAACCTGCATGGAAACGTGCTATTGAAGAAGATCAATATGATTGGAAGTATCATATTCGTGTACCGGAAGAGTTTAAATCATCATTGCTTCAAACATTTGGCGTCAAGTCGATTCCGGCCCGAATTCTGATCGATCCTAATCAGAATATAATATCTGTCAATCAGTCATTTGTATCCATGGATGAACTACTATCCGCCCAAAAGTCTCAAAACTGACAATTTGACTCAAAATCCGGGAATGGCTTTATTATTGCGATGCCACTCTCGTAAAAACTCATTTTTGTTACATGAATTACGAAGAAAATAATGACATCCCTGTAGAGGACCTGAATGATCCAATCCAGGCAGACGATCTGACGGGTAATGAAGCTCAGACTCAAACTGTTACTGAGAACATTGAATCCTCATCCAGCCAGGACTTACAAGAAATGAGGGATAAATACCTGCGCCTTATGGCAGAATTTGAAAATTATAAAAAGCGCACCAGTAAAGAACGCATTGAATTTGCAAAATTTGCCAGCCAGGAAATGATTGTCTCTTTATTGCCGATTCTGGATGATTTTGATCGGGAAGTAAAGCATGGGCAGGTTACAGAGGGTTCAAAATTGATACATAATAAACTAGCTCAGTTATTAAAACAAAAGGGATTGACCGAAATGCAATCGACCGGCGAACCTTTTGATGCATCTAAACACGAAGCGATTACTGAAATACCGGTGACAGAAGATCAAAAGAATAAAGTATTTGATACAGTAGAGAAAGGATATTATTTATCAGATAAAATCATTCGTCACGCTAAAGTCGTGGTAGGCAAATAATCATATCATGAGTAAAAGAGATTATTACGAAATACTGGAAGTAGAGCGCA
>CALMKY010000399.1 GCA_937867195.1 uncultured Saprospiraceae bacterium
GTAATATCCTGGATCTTGCCAAGCTTTCTTGGGATTTTTACAATTTTCTTACCTGCATCGACATGATCTCCATCATTGATAGAAATATAGGCTCCTACCGGTAACGTATAATGCTTAAGATCCTCACCGTTTTTATCCAGAATTTTAATGACCGGTATTTTCTTTTTATTCTTAGAGTCAATAGTGACTTTTTCTGCATACCCTGTCTGATCATCACGTTCCATTCGGTAGGTTACACCTTCTTCCACATCCTGGAATTGAGCGATACCGCTAAATTCGGAAATGATGACTGCATTGTATTGATCCCAATCACAGATCAAATCACCTTTCTTGACGGTCTGACCTTCTTTCACATAAAGGGTCGCACCGTACGGCACGTGATTTGCACTTAATTGTTTCTTTGTTTTCGGATCTATAATTCTGATTTCACCTGATCTCGAAAGAATCACATTTTTCTTTGTATTGTCTTCGGTTACTGAAGTGAAATTGACATTATCAAATTCAAGTACCCCTTCAAATTTTGCAGTAAACTCAGACTCTGCTTTGGTTATCGAGGCAGTACCACCCGTGTGGAATGTACGGAGTGTCAGCTGAGTACCCGGTTCACCAATTGACTGGGCTGCGATCGTACCTACTGCATCACCTTCTTCAGAAATACGGCCAGTTGCCAGATTTTTACCATAGCACTTGGTACATACACCGCGTTTAGCTTCACAGGTCAATACAGATCGTATGGTAACCGCTTCGATGCCGACAGATTCTATTTGCTCTGATAATTTATCACTGATATATTCGCCTGCTTCAAGAATTACTTCATCCGTAACAGGGTGATAGATCGCATGCAAATTATATCGACCAACGATACGGGTTGAGAGCGGTTCGATGATTTTCTCATTATCTTTCAATGCCGTCGTTTCAATACCCCTGAGCGTTCCGCAATCGACTTCAGTGATCACTACATCCTGGGATACATCTACAAGACGACGGGTCAGATAACCTGCATCCGCTGTCTTCAACGCTGTATCTGCAAGACCTTTTCGGGCACCGTGCGTAGAGATAAAGTATTCCAATACTGACAAGCCATCCAGGAAGTTGGAAAGGATCGGATTCTCGATGATCGCTCCTCCCGTATCACCAGATTTTCTTGGCTTGGCCATCAAACCCCTGAGACCGCAAAGCTGTTTAATCTGTTGCTTGGATCCACGAGCCCCGGAATGCAACATCATATACACAGAGTTAAATCCTTGTTTATGATTAGATAATTCCTTCATCAATGAATCCGTGATCCGGTTATCTGCAAATGTCCAGCGGTCGATGATTTGATTGTAACGCTCATTATTGGTGATCAATCCTGAATTGTAATTATCCCAGATTTCATCTACCTCCGCCTGAGCTGATTTCAAGGTGCTGTCTTTGATCGCCGGTATGACGAGATCTCCAAGGTTGAATGACAATCCACCCTTGAACGCCCAATAAAAACCCATCTCTTTAATATGGTCAAGGAACTCAGCAGTCTGAGCAAAATCAGTTCGAAGATTAACATCACCGATGATTTTTTTCAAGGCTTTCTTGGTAAGTAATTCATTGATGAATGGCACTTTCTCAGGACATGCCTGGTTAAAGATCACACGACCTACCGTCGTGTCGATGAGTCTATTCACCATCTTTCCATTTTCATCTTCCACTCTAGCACGTACTTTGATCGCGGCATGCAGATCCAGTTTTCCTTCGTTGAAACCTATGATGACCTCTTCGTAAGAATAGAATTTAGAACCTTCTCCTTTTACTTTTTCAGTAGCGGATGACTTACGTTCCTTGGTCAAATAATAAAGACCCAAGACCATGTCCTGTGAAGGAAGGGTAATCGGACTACCATCCTGAGGATTCAGCATATTATGTGATGAAAGCATCAATAATTGCGCTTCCAGGATAGAAGTCTGGCTTAGTGGTACGTGTACCGCCATTTGGTCACCGTCAAAGTCGGCGTTGAATGCACCGCATACAAGCGGATGAAGTTGTATTGCTTTGCCTTCTACGAGTCTTGGTTGGAATGCCTGGATAGACAATCTGTGAAGAGTCGGAGCACGATTGAGTAATACCGGATGCCCTTTCAATATATTTTCGAGGATCTCCCAAATAACAGGATCTTTACGGTCAACCAATTTCTTAGCTGATTTTACCGTTTTTACAATTCCTCTTTCAATCAGTTTTCGGATGATAAATGGCTTGAATAATTCAGCAGCCATATTCTTCGGAAGACCGCACTCATGCAATTTAAGCGTAGGACCTACCACGATGACAGAACGACCGGAGTAATCCACGCGCTTACCAAGCAGGTTTTGGCGGAAACGACCTTGTTTACCTTTCAGAATATCACTGAGTGATTTCAATGCACGACCACCTTCTGCCTTTACTGCATTTGATTTACGTGAATTATCAAACAATGAATCCACTGCTTCCTGAAGCATACGCTTTTCGTTACGTAAGATGACCTCCGGAGCTTTGATTTCTAGAAGTCTCTTCAGACGATTGTTGCGTATGATCACACGACGATACAGATCATTTAAATCAGAGCTGGCAAAGCGACCACCATCGAGCGGTACCAATGGACGAAGCTCCGGTGGAATGACCGGTAAATATTGTATAACAGTCCACTCGGGTTTATTGATTTGATTTTTCTGGCCATCCCGGAAAGCTTCCACCACGCGAAGACGTTTCAACGCTTCTGATTTGCGTTGTTGAGAAGATTCAGTAGATGATTTATGTCTCAAATCGAATGATACATCATCCAGATTTACTCTTTCAAGCAAGTCTTTGATGGCCTGCGCACCCATCTTGGCTACGAATTTGTCAGGATGGGTATCATCCAGGAATTGATTTTCTTTTGGAAGTCCTTCGAGGATATCGAGGTATTCTTCTTCCAGCAAAAGATCCAGTTGATTGACTCCATCTTTTGCTTTGATACCCGGCTGAATCACCACGTATCTTTCATAATAGACGATGGATTCAAGTTTTTTAGAAGCAATACCCAACAGATAACCGATCTTATTAGGTAATGATTTAAAAAACCAAATATGGACGACGGGTACCACGAGTTTGATATGGCCCATTCTCTCGCGCCGCACTTTTTTCTCAGTTACCTCTACACCACACCTGTCGCATACGATGCCTTTGTATCGAATACGCTTGTATTTACCGCAATAGCATTCGTAGTCTTTGATAGGACCAAAAATCCTTTCGCAAAACAAACCATCTCTTTCAGGTTTGTAAGAACGATAATTGATGGTCTCGGGTTTTAAAACTTCACCGTATGATCTTTCCAGGATATCATCAGGAGAAGATAAGCTGATCGTAATACTATCGAAGTATTTCGGATGCTTAGTACTTTTCTTTTTAAATGGCATAAACCAATTTTGTTTTTATTGATTAATGAATACCAACTATATTCTATCGATCGGCAATCCCAGAGGTTAGCCGATTCATACGTTATTCAAATTTAATTTCCAGTGCAAGACCCTGTAATTCGTTGATCAATACGTTGAAAGATTCAGGAATATTAGGCTCTGGTAATGCTTCGCCTTTGACGATGGCTTCGTATGCTTTCGCACGACCGATGATATCATCTGATTTGACAGTAAGCAATTCCTGCAGAATATGCGATGCACCGTATGCTTCAAGTGCCCATACCTCCATCTCCCCAAAACGCTGACCTCCAAACTGTGCTTTACCGCCGAGAGGTTGTTGGGTAATGAGTGAATACGGACCAATGGATCTTGCGTGCATTTTATCATCGACCATGTGAGATAGTTTGATCATGTAGATCACCCCTACCGTTGCTTGTTGGTGGAATCGATCACCCGTCTCACCATCGTGGAGATAAGCCTGACCGTATTGAGGAAGATTCGCTTTCTCGATATAAGATTCGATTTCTTTCAAGCTGGCACCGTCGAAGATCGGAGTTGCAAATTTTACACCTAATTTTTCACCTGCCCATCCAAGTACAGTTTCGAAAATCTGTCCAAGGTTCATACGGGATGGTACACCGAGAGGATTCAATACAATGTCGACTGGCGTACCATCTTCAAGGAACGGCATATCTTCCATACGCACAATTCTTGATACGATACCTTTATTCCCGTGGCGACCTGCCATTTTATCACCTACCTTGAGTTTTCTTCGTTTGGCGATGTAAACTTTTGCAAGTTTCTGAACACCTGCAGGTAATTCATCTCCGATGCTGACATTAAACTTCTCGCGTTTGTAACGCCCCACTTCTTCATTGTATTTAATGGAGAAATTATGAAGCAATCTGACGATGAGTTGGTTTGTTTTTTTATCAGCAGTCCAGTTTGTATAATCTACTGTGGCGTAGTCAATTTTCTTTAATGCATTCGGACTAAACTTGGTACCCTTAGGCAATACTTGTTCACCATAAATGGTTTTTACACCTTCGGTGGCTTCACCTTTGAGTAATTTCATGATTTTGTCGATCAAGATCGTTTTCAATTGATTGACCGCTACTTCATGCTTTTGATCCAATTTATCCAGGATATCTTTTTCCTGAGTTTTTTGAACCTTATCTTTTTTAGCTTTTGCAAACAATTGCTTGCTTATAACCACGCCTTCGATCGATGGTGGCGCCTTTAAAGAAGCATCTTTTACATCACCGGCCTTATCACCGAAGATCGCACGCAAGAGTTTTTCTTCCGGGGTTGGATCTGACTCACCTTTCGGTGTAATCTTACCTATCAGAATATCACCTTCGTTGACCCAGGCTCCTATGCGAATGATTCCATTTTCATCCAGATCTTTAGTAGCTTCTTCTGATACGTTTGGAATATCATTGGTAAGCTCTTCATCTCCGAGTTTAGTTTCTCTTACATCTAAATCAAAACTTTCGATATGGATCGATGAGAAAATATCTTGCTGAACTACTTTCTCTGAAATCACGATAGCATCTTCGAAATTGTAACCTTTCCAGGGCATGAAGGCAACTTTCAGGTTTTGTCCAAGGGCTAATTCGCCTTTATCTGTGGCATATCCATCGCACAGGATCGTACCAAGATGTACTCTATCGCCTTTTCGCACGATGGGCTTTAAGTTGATACAAGTCGCCTGGTTGGTTCGTTGGAATTTGGTAAGTGAATACGTCTTCAGATTATCTTCGAAAGAAACCAATTGATCTTCTTCGGATCTGTCGTAACGAATCGTGATTTGATTGGCATCTACGTATTCTACTACTCCATCGCCCTCTGCATTGATCAACATACGGCTATCCTGAGCCACCTTGCCTTCAAGACCAGTCCCTACAATCGGAGATGAAGGATTGATCAACGGAACGGCCTGGCGTTGCATGTTAGAACCCATGAGTGCACGGTTGGCATCATCGTTTTCCAGGAACGGTATTAATGAAGCGGATACGCCCACGATTTGGTTTGGAGCGATATCTATATATTCAACTTCATCCGGACCTAACACAGGGAAGTCACCGTGCTGACGGCATTTGATACGATCCAACAGGAAAGCACCTTTTTCGTCAATAGTAGAATTCGCTTGCGCTATTTTTTTATTGTCTTCGGATTCAGCAGTCAGAAATTCAACATGAGATTTCAAATCCACCAAACCATTGTCCACTTTACGATACGGTGTTTCGAGAAAACCCATCTTATTTACTTTAGCGTGTACGCACAAAGTAGAAATCAGACCGATGTTAGGACCTTCCGGAGTCTCGATTGTACAGAGACGACCGTAGTGAGAGTAGTGTACATCCCGCACCTCAAATCCGGCACGCTCTCTGGAAAGACCGCCTGGACCTAAAGCAGAGATTCTTCTCTTATGTGATATCTCGGTAAGAGGATTGGTTTGGTCCAGGAATTGAGATAATTGACTGGTACCAAAGAATGAAGAAACAACTGAAGAAAGTGTACGCGCATTGATCAAGTCAATCGGAGTAAAGACTTCATTGTCGCGAACGTTCATTCGCTCGCGGATGGTACGGGCCATACGAGCAAGGCCAACACCAAACTGTGCATATAATTGTTCTCCGACCGTACGAATCCTTCTGTTACTTAAATGATCGATATCATCCAATTCGGCTTTTTGATTAATCAATAAGACTAAGTATTTTACTATATTGATGATATCCTGATTGGTAAGAATCATGGTAGCCGGATCGATGTCTTGCTCCAGTTTTCTGTTTATTTTATAACGGCCGACCTCACCCAGGTTATATCTCTTATCTGAGAAGAAGAGTTTGTCGATAATACCACGAGCGGTCTCTTCATCTGGTGGATCGGTGCCCCTTAATTGTCTATAAATATGTTGAACTGCTTCAAGTTCTGAGCTCGAAGGATCTTTTTGCAATGTATTGTAGATGATGGTATAATCGTCCTCTACTTCTTCTTTTTGCAATATAATGCTTTCGGCTTCTGCCTCGAGAATGGATTGAATATTGTCATCATCCAGAATGACATCACGCTCAAGGATGATTTCGTTCCGTTCGATGGTCACCACCTCACCCGTATCTTCATCCACGAAGTCTTCTGTCCATTTTTTCAAGACGCGAGCGGCCAATTTTCTGCCGATGTTATTGCGAAGATTTTTTTCGTTTACTTCTATTTCTTCGGCAAGGCCAAATAAATCCAGGATATCCTTATCTGAATCAAAGCCTATGGCGCGCAACAAAGTCGTTACCGGGAATTTTTTCTTACGATCGATATACGCATACATCACCGTATTGATATCGGTTGAAAATTCCATCCACGCACCTTTGAAAGGAATCACCCTGGCTGAGTAAATCTTAGTTCCATTCGGGTGAAAGGTCTGATTAAAGAAGACACCCGGAGATCGGTGCAACTGGCTTACTATTACACGTTCTGCCCCGTTGATGACAAAAGTGCCTTTGGGTGTCATATAGGGAATGTTACCTAAGAAGACATCTTGTACGATGGTTTCGAAATCTACGTGCTCTTCGTCATTACAAGAAAGTCTGAGCTTTGCTTTTAATGGAACACTGTAAGTAAGGCCACGCTGCATACACTCTTCGATGGTGTAACGAGGCGGGTCAATGAAATAATCCAAAAATTCCAGCAAGAAAATATTTCGTGCATCGGTAATTGGGAAGTTTTCCTGAAAGACTTTGTAAAGACCTTCATTGCTTCTGTTTTCTGGAGTCGTTTCCAATTGGAAAAACTCCTGAAAGGATTTGAGTTGGATTTCGAGAAGATCCGGTGAATCGGTACCGTGCTTGATCTTTCCAAAATTTACTCGCTTAGATTCTATTTTTTTTATTGCCATAAGCCTCTATGCGAATTTAAAATTTGAATTCAAAAAATTTAGGTCGGTTATCAAAAATGTGTGTCAAGAGGTGTAATCAAATCAGTAAAGGCTTAGCCCGATACTGGAATGTACTGGGCTAAGCCGAAACATGGATTGTATGATGAAACGAATTTCTATCAGTTGTCGGTAAGTTGATTACTTGACTTCTACTTCTGCACCAGCTGCTTCAAGAGCAGTTTTCAAAGCCGCAGCTTCTTCTTTGGTTGCTTTTTCCTTTAATGTAGCAGGAGCGCCATCTACTAAATCTTTAGCTTCTTTCAAACCAAGGTTTAATAAAGTTTTTACTTCTTTGACTACTTTAAGTTTTTCAGCTCCACCTGATTTTAAGATCACATCGAATTCAGTTTTTTCAACTGCTGCTGCTGCTCCACCGCCTGCACCTCCTGCTGGAGCTGCTATTGCTACAGCTGCTGCTGCTGGTTCGATACCATGCTCTGTTTTTAAAATTGCAGCCAATTCATTGACTTGTTTTACTGTCAAACTTACTAATTGGTCAGCAAGTGCTTTTAAATCTGCCATGATAATTTGTTTTTTTAATTTGATTAATTGTTTTTAGATAAAATTTATTTATGCGTACTTGGAAGCCGTAATTAATTTGCTCTCTCTTCGAGTGCTTTAACCAGTCCTGCCAGTTTATGTCCTCCGGATTGTAAAGCTCCGATGACATTTTTAGCCGGTGATTGCAATAATGAAATAATTTCGCCGATGAGTTCTTGTTTTGATTTGATCGCGATCAATACATCGATCTGATCATCACCGGAAAATACAGCACTATCGATATAAGCAGCTTTGAGCTTAGGTTTTTCGCCGGTAGCACCTCTAAAGTCCTTGAGAATTTTAGCGGGAGCATTACCTGATTCAGAAAACAACATGGCGGTAGGGCCATGTAAAGCATCAAACAATTCTGCATATCCTCGCGAAGCAGGAAGAGCCTCCATGGCTTTGCGTGCTAAGGTATTCTTTACAACTTTTACTTCGATGCCTTTTTCAAAGCATTTTCTTCTGAAGTTGTTTATTTGTGCTACAGTCATAGCGGATGCATCAGCCAAATAAAAATAGGTACTGGCATCTATTTTATGTTTTAGAGATTCAATGGTTGTCTCTTTTTCTGATTTATTCATTTCGTTTTCAGATTAAATAATGAAACAATAATTAGGGTTAATGAAGTGATTTTACATCCAACCAAATCCCCGGACTCATCGTACTCGCGACCGAAACGGTTTTGATATAGGTACCTTTTGCAGAGGTCGGTTTTAGCTTTATAATCGTTGAAATCAATTCATGAGCGTTTTCCGTTAGTTTATCTGCAGAAAATGAAACTCTTCCTACCGTACTGTGAATGATGGCCTGTTTATCAACACGGAAAGCGATTTTACCTCCTTTCACTTCATTGATAGCACCTCCAACATCTTGTGTAACAGTACCGGTCTTGGGGTTTGGCATCAATCCTCGAGGTCCGAGGATACGACCGATCTTCCCGATCTTAGCCATCACACTTGGTGTGGCAATGATCACATCGATGTCCATCCATCCGTCTGCAATTTTCTGGATATAGTCATCAAGGCCTACATGATCGGCACCGGCTGCTTTAGCTTCGGCTTCTTTATCAGGAGTACAAAGGACCAATACCCGTTTGGTTTTACCCGTACCATTGGGTAAGGTAACTGTACCGCGTATGGCCTGATCCGATTTTCGGGGATCGATACCCAACCGGATATGTACATCCACGGATGCATCAAACTTAGCTGTATTGACTTCTTTTACCAGGGCCATTGCATCTTTGAGTGTGTGTTGCTTTTTGCGATCTACTTTCGGATTAACCGCTTTTCTCTTTTTTGTTGCTATTGCCATTTTCAATTATTTAGGAGGTAACTGCGTCCCGAGGTTCACTCGGAACTCCCTCTATGAAAAAATAAAATACTTATGATTTGGGGCCTTCGCCACCGCTCACCGTGATGCCCATACTTCTTGCTGTACCGGCTACCATGCTCATCGCAGAATCGATCGTCATAGCATTGAGGTCAGGCATTTTGTCCTGAGCAATGGTTCTGACCTGATCCCATGTTACGTTTGCTACTTTGTTACGATTCGGTTCTTTGGAACCATTTTTAATTTTTGCTACTTCCATAAGTTGTATAGCAGCAGGAGCAGTTTTGATTACAAATTCAAATGATTTGTCTTTGTAAACAGTAATGACTACAGGTAATATCTTTCCTTGTTTGTCTTGTGTCTGCGCATTGAACCTTTTACAAAATTCCATGATGTTGACACCTTTAGAACCAAGAGCAGGACCGATTGGAGGAGCCGGATTGGCCTGACCGCCTTTACACTGCAGTTTTATGAATGTTTCAATTTCCTTTGCCATGTTATTAAATATCTAATGTATTAAGTGTCGTTCAGGATTTTTTATCAACCGGAAGCTATGTTGAAAAATCTCCTTGCGACGATAGTTTTCAAATTGTTATGAAGTCTTTTCTACTTGCATAAAGTTTAATTCTACTTCTGTACCTCTACCAAAGATTTTGACGATGACTTTCAGTTTTTTCTTCTCTTCGTTTACTTCTTTGATATCCCCGATAAAGTCATTGAACGGACCATCTATGATTTTTACCGTCTCCCCAGTAATAAATGGTTCGATCATGGATTCACCTGCTTCTTGAGACTCATCGACTTTGCCAAGCAATCGGTTCGCTTCAATAGGACTCATCGGGATCGGGTTATCTTTTCCCAGAAAGTGAATCACATTGGGTACGTTTGCCAATACTTGTACCACATCTGGTATAAGTTTAGAGGGTTCTGCTTCTATCAGTATATATCCAGGAAGAATATTTCTCTCGAGTACTACTTTCTTACCATTTCGGATCTTGTACACTTTTTCAGAAGGCACGATGACCTGGGTAATAAATGAATTCCAGCCTTGACGCTGAATTTCCAATTCGATGCGTTCTTTGATCTTGCGTTCTTTACCGCTGATCACTCGCAATGAAAATAATTTTTTTTCCAGGTCAGCCATATCAGATTACAATCCGTATACTAGGTTAAGTACTGAGTGAGAAATAAAATCAAGTAGAAATACAATCAGGGTAATGATCAATGTACTGACCAAAACCACTCGTGCGCTGTCTACCAGATTTGGCCAGGATGGCCAGGTCACTTTATTCATGAGTTCATCGTAACTCTCTCGTAGATATAATCTGATTTTATCCATTCTATATTATTTCTTTGCACGGGCAGCAAGAATCGAACTCGCAGCCTACGGTTTTGGAGACCGTCGCTCTACCAATTGAGCTATGCCCGTATATTTTGTCACCCTTTTGGTATTTTATTTATGACAAAGAAGCACCTCCTGTAGGGAGATGCTTCTGAATATTACATTATATCAATTTTTTTACTATCGGTTGATTAGTCGAGGATTTCAGTTACCTGACCAGCACCTACAGTACGACCGCCTTCGCGGATCGCAAAACGTAAGTTTTTCTCCATCGCAATGGAGTTCAACAAATTAGCTTCGATGGTTACGTTATCACCCGGCATTACCATTTCGACACCGTCTGGCAATTTTACATCACCTGTAACATCGGTGGTACGGAAATAGAACTGAGGACGGTAACCATTGAAGAACGGAGTATGACGACCACCTTCTTCTTTGCTCAATACATAAATCTCAGCTTTGAATTTTTTATGCGGTTTTACTGAACCGGGAGCACAGATAACCATACCTCTGCGAATTTGATCCTTCTCTACACCTCTTAAAAGCAAACCAGCATTATCACCGGCTTCACCTCTATCCAACAGTTTACGGAACATTTCAACACCTGTAATGGTAGACACTAATGGTTTTTCGCCATCTTTCATCATACCCACGATCTCAACTGATTCACCCACTTTGATGACACCTTTCTCGATACGACCAGTGGCCACTGTACCACGACCTGTGATGGAGAATACATCTTCTACCGGCATCAGGAATGGCTGATCAACTAAACGCACTGGCTCTGGAATATCTTTATCCACGGCATCCATCAAGTCAAGGATCAGTTGCTTATATTTTGCATCACCTTCCAAAGCTTTTAAGGCAGAACCTTTAATCACAGAAGCGTGACCACCATCGAAACCGTATTGGTCTAATAATTCACGAACTTCCATTTCTACCAAATCAAGCATCTCAGGATCATCTACTAAGTCTACTTTATTCATGAATACGACAATCTTCGGTACACCTACTTGTTTAGCCAACAAGATATGCTCTCTGGTCTGAGGCATAGGTCCATCTGTGGCAGCAACCACCAGAATGGCACCGTCCATCTGTGCAGCACCTGTAACCATGTTTTTTACATAGTCAGCGTGACCTGGACAGTCAACGTGTGCATAGTGTCGGTTTTTAGTTTGATATTCTACGTGAGCAGTGTTGATCGTGATACCACGCTCTTTTTCTTCCGGGGCGGCATCAATAGAATCATAAGATCTTTTTTCAGCAAGACCAGACTCAGCAAGAATCGAAGTGATGGCAGCTGTAAGCGTCGTCTTACCGTGATCTACGTGACCGATAGTCCCTACGTTTAAGTGAGGTTTTGACCTCTGAAATGTTTCTTTTGCCATGGTTAAGTACCGTTTTTAAAAGTTTGTGTTTATGAATGATATAATGATTACAAAATTATTTATAAGAAAAACAGAGCCAACGAAGGGAATTGAACCCTCGACCCCTACCTTACCAAGGTAGTGCTCTACCCCTGAGCTACATTGGCTTGTAACACTGAGATATACTTCCTGACTATTTTTCAGGCTTGCTGAAAAAATAGAGAGGAAGTGTGTTTTAGATAGAGCGGGAGACGAGGCTCGAACCCGCGACCTACAGCTTGGAAGGCTGTCGCTCTACCAACTGAGCTACTCCCGCCTGTATTGAGTAGAAAAAACACTGGCTCACCAATTATAAAATTTAGTGCTGCAAAAGAGTGGGGGCGATTGGATTCGAACCCATTCAGTCAGAGACACCAGATTTACAGTCTGGCCCGGCTCTCCCACTCCGGCGCGCCCCCTAAATTTTTAATCGATCACCAACAAGCACCATCACCTCAATTTTAGAGAGCCGAAGGAGGGACTCGAACCCCCGACCAGCTGATTACAAGTCAGCTGCTCTACCAACTGAGCTACTTCGGCATTTAAAATATCGCTTAGCTGCTTGTTTGTGTTTCTTCAATCCTGATTTTCAAATAAATACGACACTTTCTTTAAAAGCGCGGACAAATTTACGACAATTTTGAAATACCGATGTGAATTATTTTAAAGTTTTTGGTGTGAATAGATTGTAAAGATCAATGCCCAAAAACATTTAATTAATTCAAAATGTATAAACATCTCATACATAATAATTCTATGTCGCAAATCAAATTCAAAACCACAGTAGACTGTAATAAAATAAGAAAATTACATTTTCAGATTTAAGCTATTTTTAGTCGAAATTTTTTCAATTGAATATAGTATCCATTCATAAAGCACAAAAGCAAGAAAATTTGAATATTGCTGAATTAAATACACTGTATTCCCAATTGGGCACTGATCTGCCTGCTTTGACTCAATCGCATCTGGATAAAATCCTAAACCATCCGGGCATGGCTTTATTTTTTGCCCGAGAATCAAATACCATCGTTGGGTCCGCAACGGTAGCCTTATATCCAATCCCCACAGGATTTCGATGTATGATCGAAGATGTCGTCGTAGATGAAATGTACCGGGGTAAAGGAATCGGAGAATTATTAATCTTGAAATGCATTGATTATGCCAAATCCAATAAAGTATTCCAAATCGATCTGACCTCGCGGCCCTCCCGTGTCAGCGCCAACCACCTATATCAAAAACTTGGATTCAAACAAAGAGAAACTAATGTGTATCGACTCGTATTAAAATAAAAAGCCCGACTGATCAGCCAGGCTTTTTTTATGATATATTAGTAAAGCGATTATGCTTTTTTAAATTTCTTGTTGAATTTATCGATGCGTCCAGCCGTATCCACAAATTTCATTTTCCCTGTAAAGAATGGATGTGATTTATTAGAAATCTCTAATTTGATCAACGGATATTCCTTACCATCTTCCCATTTGATGGTATCCTTCGTCGGTGTGCAGCTGCGGCTCAAGAATAATTCGTTAGCTGATAAATCCTGGAAAACAACCATTCTGTAGCTTGCTGGATGAATATCTTTTTTCATGACTTTACTAAAATTTTGGAGCGCAAATGTACTGACTTTTAGTTTTCAATGCGAAGATTTTTTAAAACAAACTAAAAATAGATAGTTAATAATTGATCTTCAGGTCATTAGCCGAATTACCATTCTGAAAAGAAAGCATCTTCAAAATGATCGATTTTATAGACCTTTTCATCTTTCATTAAGATGCCAATGATATCAAATCTAAATCTCCATGCATACTGTTTCCCTTTCATGTATTCGTTTGCGGCATCCATTAGTAATTTTGATTTGCGTGGCGTGACGGATTCGGATGGCTGACCAAAATAAGTATATGCTTTGGTTTTGACTTCGACAAATACCAGGCAATCTTCTTTCTTACAAATTATGTCGATTTCTGCTCTGCTAAACCGCCAATTGCGTTCAATGATCTCATAGCCTTTTGATGTAAGTAAATCTACGGCTATAAGTTCTCCCTGATCACCGATTTGCTTTTTATTAAACAACTAATAAATTTTAAAACCTATTATAATTTCACCACCTCTCCTGTCCTGACTGATTCATCACAGGCAAAAGCAACTCTCAGACTATTGACTGCATCCTGCATATGGTCACTGAGATCCAGGTCCTCATGGATTGCTTTTAAAAAGTAAGATTGTTCCCTGTTGCAAAGCTCCTGGTGATCTGGTTCGTCGTGCATATCGATCCAATCATCCGGTTTTATGAATTCATCTTTTTCATTTAGATCAGCATGGTGATATCGCAATGATTCGGTCTTGGTATGAGAACCTACATCGTCAGATTTACCTTTACTTCCTGCATTTTTGGCAACAATCGATACACATCCTTTGGGTCCGATTACATCTTTTACAAAGAATGCAGTTTCGCTCATCATAGGTCCCCACCCGGCTTCATACCATCCCACTGATCCATCTTCAAATTTAATTTGCAATTGACCATAGTTATAATTACTTGACGGAATTTCATTGGTCATGCGGGCACCGATGGCACTTACCTGGATGGGATTGCTCCGGGTCATCTGGCACATCACATCGATATAATGAACTCCGCAATCCACTATCGGACTCAGACTCTTCATTAAATTTTTATGGACAGACCACATGTATCCGTGACTTTGTTGATTGAGATTCATTCGCATGACCAAAGGCTTACCCAATGTATGGGACAGGTCGACAAACTTAGCCCAGGATGGATGATGCCGCAGAATATACCCGATCACCAGTTTTTTATTTGCTTTGATAGCTGCCTGCATTACCCGTTCTGAACCAGCAACTGTATCAGCCAATGGTTTTTCTATAAAAACATGACATCCTTTTTCCAATGCAGCCATTGCATACGATTCATGCGTATCAGGATAGGTCGAAATGCAGACTGCATCCGGCCTCGTTAGATCCAATGCATCATGATATGAATCAAACAATGGATATTGATGATCAAATCTTGCATTCAATATTTTCTTACTCTCTCCGGTAGACACCAATCCAACAATAGTAAATCCCGGATCCCGGTGGTAGGCAGTGGCGTGAGATGCACCCATATTACCACAACCGACGACCAGTATATTGATTGATTTCTTCATCCTAATCTATTTTAATGTGAATGCAATATAAGCATCTCCGGAAGGAGTATTCAGACGATTACCGCCACCGGCTGCAATGACTACAAATTCTTTACCATTTACCTGGTAAATCGATGGAGTTGCATATCCACCAAAAGGAAGTTTATATGACCAAAGCTCCTGTCCATCTTCCACATCATACGCTCTAAACATTTCATCAGCAGTGGCACCTATGAATATTAAACCCCCGGCAGTAGCGACACATCCTCCAAAATTCTGTGTACCCGTGGTACTGATTCCTCTTGCTTTTAATTTCGGATAATAACCCAATGGAACTGTCCATTTAATACTTTGAGTTTTTAAATCGATCGCATTAAGAGTGCCCCAGGGCGGTCGATTAGCAGGAAATCCCTCTCGATCGGTAAATATTTTAAATCCCAATAGTGAATACTTATCTGAAGGCTTATTGGTATCCGGAGCTTGAATAGTATTTTCATTGGATTTTAAAAAACGCACCAATTGATTTAAAGTAGTATCCGCTAGTTGAGTATGGGCAGGCATTTGCCCTTTCCCATTACGGATCAAATTTTTAATCTGTACATCATTGTATTTATTGTTGACTCCTCTTAAAGAAGGAAAATCACCGGCGCCATTGCGGTCAGCACCGTGACAAAATGCACAGTTGAGCATGTAAACTCTCTCCGCATGATACAATGGATCTGATGGGCTTCGTCCTTTCGATATTTTACCCAATTGAAATATCATAGGAAAATTATTACAATTGGCATAAGCTACCTGATTCATTGCATCATACGAAATTCCACTCCATTCAAATCCACCCCGAGCACCCGGGTATGAAATCGTCCCTTGCAAACTAGGCGGGGTAAACATGCCTTTGACCCGATAATTGCGGGCTTGAACCAGAATATAATTTTTTGCAGAATCAGATAGATTCGTCACATTGGAAGTATCCCAACCTTGCGATACCAATTTGATGCCCTGGTTATAAACCTGGGTTTGACTCGCACGTTCTCCGGGAATATCGGATGGCAGTGCTGCTTTGTGAACCGTATCTAATAATGGTTTGCCTGTGAATCGATCCAATAAAATCAATTCGCCTAATTTGGTCGGTTGCATGACGATTTCTTTTAACTGTCCTTTGAACTCGATCGAGGCTAACGTAGGTGCACAGGGCAAATCATAATCCCATAAATCATGTTTCACCGTTTGATAATGCCATCTTTTTTTACCAGTCGATGCATCCAGCGCTATTACGCAATTACCAAATAAATTATCGCCTGATCGATTGGCTCCATAAAAATCATAGGTTGGTGAACCTGTCGATGCGAATACAATACCATTTTTTTCGTCAAGGCTTAGCCCTCCCCATGCATTGACGCCTCCATAGTTTTCACCTGCCTTCCAGGCCCAGGTTTCATATCCTTCTTCACCTTTGTGAGGTATCGTATGAAATGACCACACCAGTTTTCCTGTATGAACTTCGTATGCCCGAATGTCTCCAGGTGAAGCTTCGTATCCTTCACCTGTTGCAGACCCCAGGACCAGAATATTTTTATAAATGACACCCGGAGTAGTCATTCCCACAGAAATGAGAGCTGTATCCCGGCCAAGATCCTGCCGAAGATCGATTTTACCGCGATCGCCAAATGAAGTAATCAAGGCCCCACTTAATGCATCAATGCAATACATATAATATCCTGCAGCAAAAAATATGGACTTTTGATTTTGATCTTCATAATAATTCACACCCCGATTGACATTCTCACCGGAAGAAGGCTTAAATTTCCATTTCTCTTTTCCTGTAACTGCGTCCAGAGCAATCAAACTCAGATGAGGTGAGGTTAGGTACATCATGCCATGTACCACGATTGGGTTGCATTCAATCGTGCCGTGAGCATCGGTTTCCCCCGTATGATACACCCAGGCGGGTTGCAGATGCACCACACTCTTTTTATTGATCTGGGAAAGATTCGAGAATTGAGTCGCAGCCGGATCACCGCGATAATGAGACCAACCGTTTGGTTCAATGCCTTTATTACATGAAATTAAAAATATTAGTATTGTTATACCTATTCCTTTCCCCATACTTTTACTTGACTACATAAAGCTATAAATTATTGCGATTATGTAAATGCGCTATCCAATACTTCATACATTTGTCAGTTCAAATAAATCGAAATCATGCTTTCTAAAATCAATCCGATAAAAACAGAATCCTGGATAAAACTGGAACGACACTTTGACGAAATCAAAGACGTGCATATGAAAGATTTATTCAATATCGATCGGTCCCGATTTGAAAACTTGCATATCCGGTGGAATGAATTTATCGTAGATTTTTCCAAAAACAGAATTCACTCTGAAACGCTGGCTCTTTTAATTGATTTGGCTAAAGAATGTAAACTGCCTGATGCCATCCACTCGATGTTTTCAGGGGAGAAAATAAATGAAACGGAAGACAGGGCGGTATTGCACATCGCGTTACGGAATCGCAGCAATAGACAGATCCTGGTCGATGGTAAAGATGTAATGCCAGATGTCAATGCGGTATTGAATCAAATGATGAACTTTGGTAATGCATTGCAGGATGGTACCTGGAAAGGTTTTAAAGGTGATCGCATCACAGACGTGGTCAATATTGGTATCGGTGGATCGGATCTGGGACCGGTCATGGTTACGGAAGCCTTGAAACCTTATTGGGACAAAGGCATTACTCCCCATTTTGTATCGAACGTGGATGGAAGTCATATCTATCAGACATTAAAACAAATCAACCCTGCAACCACTTTATTTATCATTGCATCCAAAACATTTACCACACAGGAAACCATGACCAATGCGATGACGGCTCGAAATTGGTTTGTAAAAAATGCAAGTGAATCGGATGTGGCAAAACATTTTGTGGCGGTATCGACCAACGAAAAAGAAGTAACCAAATTTGGAATTGCAAAAGAAAATATGTTTCCGTTTTGGGATTGGGTGGGGGGAAGATATTCATTGAGTTCATCTATAGGTTTGCCCATCGTGTGTACCATAGGCTTTGAAAGATTTTCTGAATTATTGGACGGATTACATGCCATGGATGAGCATTTTCGAACAACCACCTTTGATAAAAACATTCCGGTCATCCTTGGCCTGATCGGAATATGGTATAATAATTTCTTTGGCTGGCATACAGAAGCAATCCTGCCCTATGATCAATACCTCCATCGTTTTCCTGCCTACTTCCAACAAGGCAATATGGAAAGTAATGGTAAACATGTGGATCGAAGCGGACAGCCTATCGACTATCAGACAGGACCGATCCTCTGGGGAGAACCCGGCACCAATGGTCAGCATGCATTCTACCAGCTTATTCACCAGGGAAGCAAAATCATCCCATGTGATTTTATCGGAATGGTACAGTCTCAAAATCCGGTCAGCGATCATCATACCAAACTCATGGCTAATTTCTTTGCACAACCGGAAGCACTCATGAATGGAAAATCGTATGAGGATATTGAAAAAGAAATGAGAGCAAGTGGCATGAGTGAAACTCAAATCAAAAGGCTGACTCCTTTCAAAGAATTTGATGGCAATCGTCCCACCAATTCGATTTTGATTAAAAAACTGACACCGTTTAATCTGGGCGCTTTGATTGCCATGTATGAACATAAAATATTTACCCAAGGTGTGATTTGGAATATCTTCTCCTTTGATCAGTTTGGAGTGGAATTAGGGAAAGTGTTGGCGACCAATATATTGAAAGAATTACAGTATGATGCAACAATCCATTCGCACGACAGCAGCACAAACGCTTTGATAAATGCGTTTAAAGAATTAACTGACTGATATCGACATTTGATTGATTGAACTATTTAGAATTCGCTAATAGACTCACTTAGCCCTCATCAGTTCTAAATATTCTGTACTGGGTAAATTTTTGATGCACAATGATTCCAATTGCATATGGGTACCGTTAAATGCATTGAAGTCAACGGATTCTTTGATGCCTTCGATCTTCCCGTTATTGGCATATTGCCAAAAATTCCATATTCGATTATTACCCAGATCAGGAGCTTTGTCATTATATCTAGCAATCCATATAGGGTAATCTTCGAAACGCCCCACAATAAATCGGTAATACGCTTTGAGATTTGTATATATTATTGGTTTGGACTTATACGCCTGTTGAATTAAATCCATCCAGGTCTTGATATCTTTGACAAGCGTCTCCGGGTCATCCACGTCTGTAATCTCCATATCCAGTACCGGAGGTAAATCACCGTTGTGTATGCTCACATTCATCATAAAATTTTGTGCTTGAAGTGCAGGATCGATATCGGGAAGATAATAGTGATAAGCTCCGCGCTTCAATTCAGCTTGTTTGAGTGCTTTCCAATTGGAATAAAAAGTAGTATCGCAATGGTTAAGTCCTTCCGTAGCCTTGATAAATGCAAATGAAACGCCTTGCGCTTTTACCTGAGACCAATCCACTTTGCCTTGAAAATGAGATACATCGATTCCATGAATTTCAAATGCCAATGGATGATGCAATGTAGTATTGCATGAGATGATTAAGATCAAGCCCACCAGAAGAATCATTTTGGTCACCATATTACTTCAGGGTGTATCCTTAAATAAACGTAAACATTGCAGTTTTCGTTTTTAAATTTGCCTGAAAATTTAAAAATTCAAGCACCCCGTACGAATTGAATTGTAAATATAAAGGAGTATGACATTAAGGTCTAAGTTTAATTCTTATCTGGCTAAAACAAGCCCTTTCCCCTTGGGTTTTGAAGTGCATCGAGCCATGGGATCTTATTTATTCGATGAACACGATCGGTCTTATCTGGATTTTATATCCGGTATCGGGGTAAGTAATCTCGGACATCAGCATCCGGAAATCTTGTCTGCCATCCACACACAAGCGGACAAGTATCTGCATACCATGGTGTATGGTGAGCACATTCAATCACCTCAAATCTTATTAGCCGAAAAATTATTAGCCCATTTACATGATTCTTTTGAACAGGTTTATTTTACGTCTTCCGGTGCGGAATCTGTCGATTTGGCATTGAAACTTGTAAAAAAACATACTGGAAAGGATAAAATCATAGCTTGCAAAAATGCTTATCATGGCAGTACGATCGGAGCTGCCAGTTTGATGTCCGACCCAGGCAAAACCAAACCATTTGGCGATTTACTTTCTCATATCTACCATATCGAATTCAATAATATAGATTCATTGGGAATCATAGATGAACACACAGGTGCCGTCGTGATGGAAATCATTCAGGCTGAAGCAGGAGTTATACTACCTGATCCTGATTTCATCCTTGCTTTAAAACAAAAATGTATAGAATACAATGTATTGATCGTCCTGGATGAAATTCAAAGTGGTATGGGACGATCCGGAACATTATTTGCATTTTCTCAATTTGATATAATACCGGATATCTTGCTATTGGGAAAAAGTCTTGGCGGAGGACTGCCCTTGTCAGCGTGCATCGCCTCAAAAGAATTGATGTATACATTAGCCGATCATCCTCCTCTGATCCACATGAGCACTTTTGGCGGTCACCCGTTGTCCTGTGCAGCAGGATTGGCTTCCCTGGAAGTATTAACTACATCGAATCTTATAGAAGAATCGAAACTAAAATCCAAAATCTTCCAGGCAAAACTCAACCATCCATCCATTGCCACCGTCAGATCGACGCAAGGTCTATGGATGGCAATAGAACTTGGAAACCAGGACACCGTGTCAAAACTGGTATCGATCTGTATGGAAAATGGATTGCTGGTAGATTGGTTTTTATTCAATGACACTTCTATTCGCATAGCCCCTCCGCTTACCATTTCCGAATCAGAACTCCAGGAGGCAGCCGATATCATCCATAAATCTCTTGATATATTTGCCATAAATAACACGATTATCATTCCATGAAAGAAAATGCACTGGTTTTTACACTTGGACTCCTCGATCAAAATTTTGCCAAGACAGCTCATGGTTTGATTCGCGGATCTGATCGATTCCAAATCAAAGCGGTCATCGATCCTAAGTTTGCAGGTCGTGATGCAGGTGAAGTACTGGACGGCCATCCCAGAGCTATTCGGGTTTATTCAACGATAGAACAGGCATTACCCAATCACCCCGAAATAAAATATGCTATCGTAGGCATTGCACCGGTGGGCGGCAAGCTTCCATATGAATTAAAAGAGCAACTCAAGGAATGTGCAGAAAAGGGGCTGCATTTAGTCAGTGGACTGCATGAATATCTTTCCGATAAGCCGGACATCGTGGCAGCAGCCAATAAATCAAACGTTACAATTACCGATGTGCGTAAACCAAAATCCAAATCAGAACTTCATTTCTGGACGGGAAAAATATTTGAAGTTACCTGTCCTATCATTGCGGTGATCGGTACGGATTGTGCTTTGGGAAAAAGAAGCACAACTCGGTTTTTAATCGATGCATGCAAAAAGCTCGGATTACAAGCACAAATGATATTTACAGGCCAGACAGGATGGATGCAAAGTGGCAAATATGGTTTTGTATTGGATTCAACATTCAATGATTTCGTTTCAGGAGAACTTGAACATGCTATTGTATCCTGTTATGAAAATGAAAAACCTGATGTGATTTTCATTGAAGGTCAATCGGCATTGCGAAATCCAAGCGGTCCCTGCGGATCGGAATTATTAGTGTCTGGCAATGCCAAAAAAGTGATCCTGGTGCATGCTCCCAAGCGCGTGTATTACGATGATGATCCAAACTGGGGGAAGATTCACTCATTAGCGTCTGAGATTCATCTCATCAAATGCTATGGATCTGAGGTAATTGGAATTGCTTTGAATACAAAAGAATGTACCCTCGAAGAAGCTAAAGCATTTCAATCCCAATATGAAAAGGATTTTGGAATACCGGTGGCCTTGCCTTTGGAAGAAGGAGTGGATCATCTGGTGCTGGGTTTGAAGTGATAATATTCAGATCACAATCATTGGAATTAATAATTATAATTTACTCCAAGTCTTTGGATTGTTGAGAAAAAAAGATTGATATCTTTTGTAGAATTTAATCAAATCAATCCAGTACTTTAATCAACATTTCATTATTTTAAAGCCAAATTCTTTTATTTTTCAAAATAATGTATAAACCCAAATTTTAAATTGAAATTCTTATTGACTGCGGGTTAAATAATTTTATTAAAATTTCTTAAGAAGTATATAAAAAGTAGTATCATTTTTTACTAAATTTGACACTATTATTATGTAAACGTTTACACAATGATATGGTTTTAGCCGGGTTTAGATTTATTATTCAAATTTATTCAGGCTATAAAATAAAACCACTTAAGGCATTCTTTAATTAATTTGAAAAACCTTATTTTGTATGAATAAAAAAAACATGAAATTCTGTTTTATTCTTCTGGGAGTAATTTGGGGCTCCTTTACTTTTGGTCAGTCAGTATCTGGCGTCATTACAGATCAAAAAAACGAACCGATCATCGGGGCAAGCGTACAAGTGAAAAATACCACCAATGGTACAGTCACTGATGTAAATGGAAAGTACACCATCGGAGCCAAATCCGGTGATGTGCTGGTTATTAATTTTACCGGATTTGCAGAGCAAGAAATTGCTGTGGGGAATGAAAGTACAATCAATGTAGTCATGAATGAAAACACTACATTAGAAGAAATCGTAACCGTTGCGTATGGTACGCAAAGAAAAGTTACCGTGACAGGTGCAGTCGTACAAACATCGGGAGATAAACTAGTAAAATCACCTGCTGTGGATATCACCAATAGCCTTGCTGGTAGATTACCCGGTTTGGTTGTAATCCAACAAAGTGGAGAGCCGGGGTATGACGGCGCATTATTACGCATCAGAGGAGTAAATACCCTGGGCAATAGCTCCCCCCTGGTGGTGATCGATGGCATTCCTGACAGGGATGGCGGTCTTGGTAGGTTGAATGCCGGCGATATTGACAATATTTCTGTCCTCAAAGATGCCTCTGCTGCCATCTATGGCGCCCGGGCTGCTAATGGAGCGATCCTCATCACCACTAAAAAAGGTAAAACCGGTAAGCCAACCATCTCCTACGATTTTAATATCGGAGCAAATCAACCTACGGTCATACCTAAGATGTCGAATGCGTCTGAATATGCAGCCATCATGAATGAAATTCCGATCTATAAAAATATCCCCCAAGGTGAATGGGGTGCAGCATGGAGCGCGATGAAGTCCAGTGGTGTATACAAATCACCTACAGCTGGTGTTTCACAGTTAAGTGCTAATTATAGTCCTACGGCCGTTCAAAACTATGCAAATGGTTCAGATCCCTGGGGCTATCCGAACACAGATTGGTTTGGAGATGCATTTAAAACCTGGAGCGGTCAAACAAAACATAATTTACAGGTATCCGGTGGTACCGAAACAGTAAACTATTTTGCATCCCTGGGATATCAACATCAGGATGCCTATTATAAAAATTCAGCTACGTTTTATAATCAATATAATTTCAGAACAAACTTAGGTGCCAAAGTCAGCAACTATATCACAGCGAATTTAGGTATTATGGCGCGTAGAGAAGATCGTAATTTCCCTACCGAATCGGCCGGTTCTATATTCCGGATGTTGATGCGGGGTCGTCCTACTGAACCGGAAGTCTGGCCAAATGGGTTACCGGGACCTGATATTGAAAATGGTCAAAATCCATATGTAATTACAACGAATGCGACCGGATATACTAAAAATCCTACTGACTATTTACAAGGAAACGGATCGCTGGATATCACCAACCCATGGATCAAGGGACTCAAACTTACGTTAAGTGGTGCAGTAGATAAAACCACCAATACAAATAAAATATGGCAGACACCGTGGATGCTGTATACCTGGGATCGGGTGAGTAAAAATGCCGATGGTACTCCAAAATTAGTTGGTGCCGTAAGATCCAATTTTAAGGATCCAAGATTAACTCAAACCTATGAAAACAAATTAAACACCAACCTCACCGCTTTATTGAATTATGACTTTAAATTAGGTGATAATCATAATTTTAATATACTGGCTGGTGTTACCAGAGAGCAATTTAATGGAGATAATTTTTTAGCCTTCCGTCGTAATTATATTTCCGGAGCCTTGGATCAATTATTTGCTGGAGGTTCCCTTCAACAAAATACCAATGGTAGTGCTTACAATCGTGCCCGTCTTGGTTATTATGGTCGAGCCCAGTACAATTTCTCTGATAAATATCTGGCAGAATTCGTATGGCGATACGATGGATCCTATATTTTCCCTACATCAGGAAGATTTGGCTTTTTCCCGGGATTATTATTAGGATACAATATTTCTCAGGAGCCATGGTTTAAAGTACCCGGTATCGATCGTTTAAAATTGAGAGCATCTTATGGCCAGATGGGGAATGACCAGGTATTTTACAATGGTCAATTACAGGAATATGCATTCCTATCAACGTATGGATTTAATTCATATCCAATCAACGGTCAGGTCGTATCTACGTTAGGAGAAACAGTTTTGGCGAATCCTAGTTTTACCTGGGAACGGGCTAAAAATTACAACGCAGGTATAGACGCTACTATTCTAAATGGAAAATTTGATGTTACTCTTGAATATTTTATTAACCATCGTACTAATATATTGATTCAAAAAACAGGATCTACTCCTGCTTCTTCCGGAATTAACTCATTATTACCACCCGTCAATGCAGGGAAGGTAGACAATAAGGGCGTTGAGTTTAATGTGGTTTATAATGGTAAAGCAACGAAAGATTTCCAATTCCGAGCCGGTATTAATGGCGGATATGCACAAAATAAAGTTGTCTTTATGGACGAAGTTCCGGGTATTCCGGATTACCAAAAACAGGAAGGCAAACCCATAGGCTCTTATTTGGTTTATAAATCAGATGGTGTATTTAAAGATCAGTCTGCAATCGATGCGAATAAAATCGATTACTCGGCAGTTACCGGTAAATTAATACCGGGTGATATGAAATTCCAGGATGTTAATGGAGACGGCAAAATTACCGCAGATGATAGGGTACGCTTGAATGAAGGGCTTACTCCAAAGTTTAATTTCGGTGGTTCTCTTGATTTAATTTGGAAAAACTTTAGCCTATCAGCTTTATTCCAGGGGGCTACAGGTTCTTCCCTTCGTATTCAGACCGAATCCGGTGATATTGGAAACTTTCTTAAATATTCTTACGATCACAGGTGGTCTATAGACAACCCTAGCAGTACCGATCCTCGTTTAGCTAGTAGGGGTGATACGTATTTTACAGGCGGTAACTTCGGTAATAATACCTATTATCTCTTCAGCAAAAACTATGTCAGATTAAAGAATCTCGAACTTGGGTATACATTGCCTTCCGATTTGATCAATAAATTACATCTTGGCAATGCGCGTATCTATGTGAATGGTCTAAATTTATTTACAATCAATGCTCTTAAAGTATACGATCCTGAATCCACGAATCAAGCCGGTACATTCTACCCACAGGCAAGAGTCGTAAATGCAGGTTTCAATATTACTTTTTAATAAACTTTAAAATTTGAATTATAAAAATGAAAAATTTCAAATTATTCTTTATCCTCATTATTTATTGCATTTCATTTAGTGCTTGCCAAAAAGAAAACAATGAACATGAAGGTTGGCAGTTTACAAAATTAGTTAATACCTCTTTAGATGCTGATGGCAACATGACAACGTTAGATTTCTATCAGAAAAAAGGAAACGAATGGCGTGTTGTACGCATGGAACCTGATGATTATACGAGCTTCA
>CALMKY010000400.1 GCA_937867195.1 uncultured Saprospiraceae bacterium
TGGTTGATCAAAATCCTTTAAAAAATTTACAGGTACTGTATGGAACAGGTGCGGTAGTGTTGAATGAAAAAAATGAAGCGGTAAGAGTGGGTGGGGTCAAATACACCATCAAAGATGGGATTATCTATGATGCAAAAAAATTACTCGAAGATGTAAAATCCATGGTGAAAAAATCCAAAGAAGAAAAAGGCGAAGAAATAATTCAACCCGGTGCTCAGAAAAAATCATAACCCAGCAATATGCTTTCAATGTATAAAACCGGTTTCGTGCTGATCTTTTTCGTTTTTCATTTTCATCATGTAATAGGTCAAACTTTTGCTGTTGAATTCAAAAACAAATCACACATCGTTAAAGAAAAAATAGCCATCCCCGCCTATCATTTTTCACCTGAAAGAATTAAACTCTTTCCAGGCAGCATGTTTTATGAAGCAAGGCAAAAGGACAGTTCCTTTTTGGCGTTACTAAGTCCGGCTCGATTATTGTCCCGTCACTTTAAAAATGCAGGTCTCCATCCACTGGATCGTGAATACGGGGGCTGGGAATCAGAAGGCCTTTCCGGTCATACCCTGGGTCATTATATTTCTGCATTGGCTCTGATGTCAGTCAATACCGGATCTCAAATGTTAAAACACAAACTGGATACGATTCTTCATCAATTAAATTATTTACAGGTCAAAAGAGGTACAGGATACATAGGGGCTATCCCAAATGAGGATTCGATATTTATAAAAGTAAAACAAGGACGCATTAAATCCTCAGGATTTGACCTCAATGGTGGGTGGAGCCCCTGGTATACTGTACACAAACTAATGGCGGGATTGGTAGATGCTTACACTATAAGCCATCAAAAAATAGCATTGGACATCGTCACCAGGATGGCCGACTGGACTGATGATATCATGAAGGATCTACCCGACTCTACCCGGCTAGCCATGTTGCGCTGCGAATATGGAGGAATGAACGATGTCCTGGCCAATCTTTATGCCTTGACGGGAAACAAAAAATACCTGGATTTATCTTATAAGTTTTACGATGATTTTGTAATGCAGAAGCTGGCCGATAGCATCGACCCCTTACCCGGAAAACACAGCAATACCAATGTCCCTAAAGCAATAGGATCTGCAAGACAATATGAATTGACGAAGAATGACAGAGATCGTAAGATCGCAATCAATTTTTGGAATTTTATGACTCAACATCACACATATGTAATCGGAGGCAACAGCAATTATGAGTATTGCGGCGAAGAAGACAAGCTCAATGATCGGCTCAGTGACAATACCTGTGAGACGTGTAACACGTACAATATGCTTAAGCTCACACGTCATCTTTATTCCTGGTCAGGAGATTCAAAATATATTGATTATTATGAAAAAGCTTTGTACAATCATATCCTGGCTTCCCAAAATCATGAGAATGGAATGATGTGTTATTTCGTACCATTAAGAACGGGAAGTAAAAAACAATTCAGTGATACATTCCAAACGTTTACTTGCTGCGTAGGAAGCGGAATGGAAAACCACAGTAAATACAATGAAGAGATTTACACGCACGATGGTCATTCCAGATTATACGTAAACCTGTTTATTCCTTCTTCAGTGGACTGGAAAGAATCAGGTCTAAAATTAAAGCAGGAAACAAAATTCCCCTATGAAAATACGACTCGCCTCATAATAGAACATACACCTTTTGCTCATATAAGTCAGAGTTCGATTGCGATCCGAATACCAGGTTGGTGCAAGACTGAACCTGGTTTTAAGATCAATGATAAAACCGAATGGCCCGTTGCCGTGCACAGAGGCTATGCAATATTTATTAAAAATTGGCATGCTGGGGATCATATCGATGTTACATTTCCTATGCAGGTGTATAGTGAGTCCATGCCAGATAATAAAGATCGGTTTGCTTTTAAATACGGACCTATCGTATTGGCGGCAGATCTCGGAAATCATCCTGTTCAGGAATTGGATTATCCGGTGGTACATGGAACAGGTGAATATATTTCCTCACTCATGTCGTCCAATGATTTATCGTTCTCCTTAGATCAAGAGGTATCACCCGGAAAGATTCATCTAAAACCCTTTTTCAATATTCAAAATGAATATTATGGTGTGTACCTGGATCACCTGGACCGTCAAGCCTATTTACAACGAAACAACCGTATTCGTCAAGAACAAGAATTGAATACAGCACTTGAACTTGCCACTTTAGATAAAATTGATTTTTCTGAAGTCAGTTTTTTACTCGATCTGAGTGAGGCGAAAATTGAATTCGATGAGAGTGTTCAAAAAGTATCAAAACCTCAAATTTTCCAGTACCAGTTCTTGCCGCCGCTTAGAAACATTATTGTAAAACAA
>CALMKY010000401.1 GCA_937867195.1 uncultured Saprospiraceae bacterium
AAGACATTGTGTTACCAGAGCTTAAAAAATTACCGGCCGATCAAATCCTGCTGGTGGATAGCGATGGCAATGTGCTGGAGAGACTGTAATCTAAGATACAATGATTGTAGGATTCGATGCAAAAAGGTTATTCCACAATTACACGGGGCTTGGATACTATAGCCGTACATTGGTCACTTCATTATTGAAATATCATTCTGATTTCGATGTTGTTTTATTTGATGGCAATCCAGTCCATTCCACACTCACCAAATCCTATTACCAAAACCACCATGTACAGATTGTTAAGTATTCCATTCCCAAATCCTTTCATCGAAGCATTTATCTGAATGCATATTTAGATCAATCGGATGCTCAGATTTATCATGGATTGAGCAACGAACTTCCTTATATTAAGAATAAGAAAAGACCATTTGTGGTTACGATACATGATTTGCTATATAAGTATTTTCCACAGGATTTCCCCTGGTTTGACCGCCGGATGTACCAGTTCAAGACTGCCAGAGCTATAGAAAATGCTGATGTAGTGATTGCCATCAGCCAGGCTACAAAAAATGACTTGATCCGGTATTTCCCTTTTGCTGAAAACAAAATTAAAATCATGTATCAATCGTATGATTCTTTATTCGACGAAATCATAACGCATGAAGAATTCAGATCCACTCAGCATGCCCATTCACTGCCTGGAGAATATCATGTATACGTAGGTGCGGTGACTTATCGCAAAAATCTGAAAGTAATCATTGATGCCATGTGCATTCAAAATGAAAAGGAGCGAATCCCATTGATCATCGCAGGTAAAGGAACAACTTATGAATCTTATATCAAAAAATACATTGCCGGTAAAGGTTTATCTCATTTAATTCATTTCATGCCCGGCATCTCAAGACAAGACCTGAGAATCTTGTATCATGGAGCACGTGCGCTGATCTACCCATCGCTGGGTGAAGGGTTTGGTTTACCGGTCATCGAAGGAATTGCAGCGGATATTCCGGTCATTACATCCAATATATCTTCTATGCCGGAAGCGGGTGGTCCCTGTGCCAACTACTTTGACCCAACCCGTGCAGATGAGTTAGCAAGTTTATTATCCAAACCGTCATCGCTTAAATCCTATGCTCCATCAGATCGCTTGTCACATCTTGCTAAATTTTCACCATCTGTCTTGTCTGAACAAATCTTAAAAAATGTTTATTTACCTTTAGTGTAATAAATCAGGTATGTTGCAGTTAGAAGATGTGATCTTGCGCAAGGCGACCAGAAACGACCGATACGATCTTTCCGTATTGGCCAATAATAAAAAAATATTTGACAATCTTCGGGATATGATGCCGTATCCTTACACGCTTAAAGACGCTGAATATTTCATTGATTTGATTCAGGACGAAAATCCAATCAATAATTTTGCGATTACGTTTCAATACAAATTTTGCGGCATGATCGGGGTACGACCCATGACCGATGTGTATCGGTATTCTGCTGAAATCGGTTATTGGATCGGCGAACCTTATTGGAATAAGGGTATCGGAACCAAAGCCATCGGTCTTTGCACACAATATGCCTTTGATCAATTAAAGATGTACCGGGTCTTTGCAAATGTCTTTGAATACAACACAACTTCTATAAAAGTTTTGGAGAAGAATGGTTTTACGCTGGAAGGCATCGGCAAAAAGTCTGTTTTCAAAAACGGTAAAATCTACGATGATTACCGGTACGCCAAAACCACATGAACAATGAGCCGGAAAAAAAAATTAACCCAGAACATCACTCTCAAAGAGTTTGAAAATGGATATTGGTATGCTGATGAAATCAAATCCTTCTCAAAAGAAATCGGCATCCAACATCCTGCTAAGCTCAGAAAAGATGAGCTCGAAGAATTAATCAAGGAATTCATTAAAACCGGTAAAGTCAATCAAACCAATAGAAAAAATGTAATCCAATCAGGAATAAGAGATATTGAATTAGGTCTATCTCCTTCCCTTCCCATAAAAAATTATACCAGCAATAAAATCACCAAAGATTTCATCCTCAACGAGTCAAAGAAAATCAATCCAAATTTTAAAATTAAATCCGGCTCACGATATCGCATCAATCGCTGGCGGGATGAACAAATCCATAAAGGAAAAAAGATTACTTATGGAGATCTGGTTAAAGAATTCGTCCGATTGAACGCCGATGATAAACCTTTTGCCAAAGCCCCGGTCGTGCGTTACATTAATTTTCTATCCGAATTTTTGATAAAGGAAAAAGACAAAACAAGGAACGATGGCATTCAGGCGTGGCATGCTCTGAAGGCAAGTGATTTGCCCAAAACTTATGTGGCATGGAAGAAACATTTATCTTCATTTGATCCTATATCATAATTCAATGGCGCAACTATAAATACAGCCGCCATAGGAACTGCCAGAGCTACCTAAAAAAAGTACGATCAAATCACCGCTCCATTCTACCTGCAAAATGTATAATTCTGCATTCAAACCCCTACCTTTGCACTTCAATTCAGGGAATGTAAATCCCCTGTTCATTACAAGCAAAATATGTACAATCAAAGGACAAAAATCAAGGCATTGCTTGCCACGGAACCTCTCCATACTCAAGTCAGCGTCATGGGATGGGTGCGCAATTTTCGCAATAATCAATTCATCGCCCTCAACGATGGCAGTACCATCCATACTATTCAAATCGTAATTGAATTAGGCAGTTTATCGGACGACATGATCAAAAGAATCACCGTAGGCAGCTGCATCAAAGCTCAGGGTGAAGTCATTCCTTCCATGGGTAAAGGTCAAAAAATAGAGATCAAAGCACATGCCATCGAAATCCTCGGTGATTGCGATGCAGAGACTTTCCCGATTCAACCTAAAAAACACTCTTTAGAATTTTTACGGGAGAAAGCGCATTTGAGATTTCGCACCAATACTTTCGGTGCCGTATTCCGCATCCGCCATACGCTTGCTTATGCAATCCACAAATTTTTTAATGATAAGGGATTTGTGTACATGCACACACCGATCATTACCGCAAGTGATGCAGAAGGAGCCGGCGAAATGTTTAGAGTTACGACCTTACCCATAGACGGCACTGCACCGAAGACAGAAGATGGTCACATCGATTTTAGCAAAGATTTTTTCGGTCGATCCACAAATCTTACAGTAAGTGGACAGCTGGAGGGTGAGCTCGGTGCGATGGCATTCAGTGAGATCTATACTTTCGGTCCTACCTTCAGAGCAGAAAACAGCAATACCACCCGTCACCTTGCAGAGTTTTGGATGATTGAGCCGGAGATGGCATTTTACGATCTGGAAGACAATGCTGATCTCGCAGAAGAATTTATCAAATATGTGATCCGGTATGCAATGGAAAACAATGCAGATGATCTCGCCATCTTAGCGGTGCGCCTTGAAGAAGAAGAGAAAACACTTCCACAGGATAAGCGCAGCACAATGGGTTTGATCGAAAAACTTCAATTCGTTGTAAAGAATGATTTTGAGCGACTGACGTATACGCAAGCGATCGATATACTGCGGGACAGTACGCACAATAAAAAGAAAAAATTCCAATATCCCATTGATCAATGGGGCATCGATTTACAAAGCGAACATGAACGATACCTGGTGGAAAAGCATTTCCAAAAACCGGTGATCCTTACTAACTATCCTGCAGCCATTAAAGCATTTTATATGCGTCAGGATGATCACTGTGCGCCGGATCGTCAAACGGTTGCTGCTATGGACATCCTTGCTCCCGGCATTGGTGAAATCGTCGGAGGCAGTCAGCGAGAAGAAAGGTTAGATAAGCTCACCGCCAGGATGAAATCCATGGGAATACCGGAGCAAGATTTATGGTGGTACCTGGATACTCGTAGATTCGGTGCTTGTGTTCACGCCGGATTTGGATTGGGTTTTGAAAGACTTGTACAGTTTGTGACCGGTATGGGTAATATCAGGGATGTAATCCCCTTCCCGAGGTACCCGAAGAGTGCGGAGTTTTAATGCTGCGTGCAACATAAAATTTACAGCCGGGTACAGCAATGTACCCGGCTTTTTTTACAGGTAATTATTCCACACAAACAATACCCTTAAGGCAAAGAGTGAGCCTACAGCAACCACGGCACTCATCAATGCCATGGCAAGGTATACTTTGCCCAGCAGGGTTTCTTCCCTTTCACTGCTGCGCAGGAACGCTTCTGTTGCGGTCCTGTAGTTTTGAGCCGCAGCTGTTTTATTTTTAATCCTTCCCGGTTTATACACTGGTCCCTTTAAACGTTCTTCCAGCACCTCATCATTCAGCTGCTTGTTTTCCCACAGTTTTTTGAAAACGTATTTTGAGGGGTGATAACTGTGGTAATAAACCGGGTCGCTGGCATAGAGGCTGAACTGGTTGATGGCCTGCTGAATTTCACGCTCCACATAAGCATTGCTGCCGGCAGGTGTTGCTGTTTTGGGAATCTCTTTTAAAAGCTGTAACAGGGTTTCCCTTGCAACCCTTTCCGTCTCTTTACTGATTCCGTTTAAAAGTTCAAGCCTCAGTGAGCCCGGCATTTTTCCTTCCTGTACCCATGGAATACGTACCAGCCAGAGCAGTGCGGAATAATTCAGCAGCTTTTCATTTCCGTAGTGATCAAAGAGGGCGTTGCCCAGTGCCAGTATAATTTCCCAGCGCAGTACCGGGTAAACCGCCAGCGCCGAAATCCATTCGTAAAGAATATTCACTTCTTCATTTGAAGTGCCGGTGTCGGCCAATCCTGTTTTCCGGCAATACAGTAACAGGTATTGCTTATCCTGGAAATTGAAATTGCGGCAACTGTAAAAAACACCCATACATGCGTTCAGTCTTGCACGGGTATTGATACTGCTTTCTTTTTCAGTAATGATATCTGCCAGTAAAAGCAGTCCCTGCATATCTGCCGGTACTACAGGGATAACCGGCAGCAGTATTTTTTTTTCAGTTGCTGTCCAGTCGGGATAAGCAACTGGTGTAACCACGGCTTTGTATAACCATTGGTTCAATGCGGCAGTTTCTTTAGGCTGCAGGCTTTCACTGTTGTTACCTGTTAAATGATGTCCTGTTCCTAAAAAAAGAACAATATGGTTGGGGTGTTTGCTGTATAATTTTTCAAGACTGGTACCATAGCTTTCATAAAAATTATGATAGCGCCCGGTATTGCTGCGGTAGTAATAGATATCGGCGAGCAAACCATGTTTTTTAAAAAGAAAGGCGACGTATTCAAACAATTTTACCTGCATGCTGTTGCCGGCACATTCTTCA
>CALMKY010000402.1 GCA_937867195.1 uncultured Saprospiraceae bacterium
GCTATCACGATGGGACTGGAAATCTTTGAATATTCTGCTAAGAAAATAAAGCAATCGGTAACAGGAAATGGTAATGCTTCCAAAGAGCAGGTGGCAGCCATGCTCAGACACCTGGTCGAAAGTCCCATTGTGAACGACAGGCTTGACGCTACCGATGCATTGGCTTGTGCGGTCTGCCATCACCAGGCGAATCAATTGATTCCGGCAGGTGCCTCTTCCAGTAAAAGAGCTAATTCGTGGAAATCATTTCTAAGCCAGCATCCTGATAAAATCAAATGAGGCTAAATGCACCTGTATGAGCCTTTTAACCCTTGATTCCTACTATATTTATTGAATGCATTTGACTCTTATTTGAATGAGTAAAACGATCTGAATCAATACATGCCAGGAACTAGAATTGATGATGGTTTTATCGTTCATTTTTACCTCTATTTTTTATCCTTGCTCTTTTTCAACGTATTTATTTATTTGGGACAATTTCCACCTGTAAGAATGGCTGAAATGAGGATATTTCTTGACTTGACAACACAGTTATTCACATTTTCTTAAAATATAGTAAGTTGATAAATAATAATTTAAGCTAGTTATCCACAGATTGTTGATAACTTTCGAACATATTAAAAAAATGTTTCATTTATTTAGCATCACACTTGATGAATTTTTTTAATGTGTCTTAAAGAAGGCATACAAAAAATAAATCAAACCGTAGCCGAAACGAAGCAATAAAATTTTCAAAAACTTATATAAAATTTTTCTATATAAGTTTTGAATAACAATAAACTAGATTAATTTTGATCCGCAGTAGAGACCAAATCGAAAGGTAATCTCCCGAAGCAATCCTACCGCATTTCATTTTATACTTTTATACAAACATTTATAACTGACAGCATCAGATGGAGCAAAGTGTCGAACCAATCCTCGTCGAAAATCCAAATCGTTTTGTGATATTCCCTATTCAGCACAAGGATATCTGGGATATGTATAAAACGACAGAGATGAGTTTTTGGGTAGCGGAAGAGATCGACCTGGCCCAGGATCAGACCGATTGGACCAATAAGCTCAATAACGATGAACGCCATTTTATCAAACATGTATTGGCCTTCTTTGCTGCCAGTGATGGCATCGTCAACGAAAACCTGGCAGAGAACATGCTTCGCATGGTGCAATACCCGGAAGCTAAATTTTTCTACGGTTTTCAGATCATGATTGAAAACATCCATTCTGAGACGTATTCGCTTTTAATCGATACCTATATCAAAGATCAGAAAGAGAAAGACTTTTTGTTCCATGCCGTGGATACAATTCCTTGTGTACGCAAGAAGGCGGATTGGGCATTGCGATGGATTAAGAACGGAACATTTGTTACCCAATTATTAGCCTTTGCTGCGGTTGAGGGAATCTTCTTTAGTGGATCCTTTTGTTCTATTTTCTGGTTGAAGAAAAGAGGTTTAATGCCGGGGCTTACGTTCTCTAATGAATTAATCTCGCGAGATGAAGGCATGCACTGTGATTTTGCATGTCTGTTATATAATAAATACATCGTGAATAAATTGCCCAAAGAGGAAGTACAGGAAATGATCCGCGATGCGGTGAACATTGAAAAAGAATTCGTGACCGACGCCTTACCAGTAAAACTAATCGGTATGAATGCAGACCTGATGTGTCAATACATCGAGTTTGTAGCCGATCGGTTGTTGGTCGCGCTTGGAAACGAAAAAATATATAAAGTTGAAAACCCATTCCCATTCATGGAGATGATTTCGCTTACCGGCAAAACCAATTTCTTTGAAAAGCGGGTAGGTGAGTATAAAAAATCAGGGGTAGGGGTGGCCAGAGATTCTCAAGTCTTCAGCATGGACGCTGAATTTTAATATATAAGAAAGAAGAAAACTACGAATAGAAAGAAAACTACGAATTACAGAAAACTACAATCAGAACTACACTCAGGAACCGTTTTAAATAACCATTTTAAAAGAAGAAGCTAGCATGAAGGTCTTAAAAAGAAGCGGCAAATCAGAAGAGGTCTCTTTTGATAAAATCACAGCCCGCATTAAAAAGCTGTGTTATGGACTGAATCCCACCTATGTCGAACCACTAGAAATAGCCAAACGTGTCATTATAGGACTCTATGACGGAGTCAAAACAACAGACCTGGATGTTTTAGCTGCAGAGACAGCCGCCTCGTTAGCTACCATACATCCGGATTATGCTTTATTAGCCGCCAGGATCGCCATATCCAATCTTCATAAAGAAACAAAAAAATCATTCTCTGATACGATCGATGATTTGTACAACTATGTAGACCCAAAGACAAACCAGGCCGCCGGCTTGATCAGTAAAGAAATACACGATATTATTCTGGCGAATGCCGAAACACTGGATTCTGCAATCATTTATGATCGTGATTTTGGTTTCGATTATTTTGGATTTAAAACATTGGAGAAATCCTATCTCCTTAAAATGTATGGACAGGTAGTAGAACGACCGCAACATATGCTGATGCGGGCTGCGGTCGGTATACACGGGAATGATATCGATGCCGCTATTGAGACATACGAACTCATGTCTGAGAAATGGTTTATCCATGCTACCCCGACATTATTCAATGCAGGGACACCTAAGCCACAGCTGTCGTCCTGTTTTTTATTAAGCATGACTGATGATAGCATCTCCGGTATCTTCGAAACATTGGCCAGATGTGCAAAAATATCACAGAGTGCTGGGGGCGTGGGCTTGAGCATACACAATATCCGCGCGCAGGGATCCTATATCAAAGGCACCGGCGGTACATCCAATGGCATCATTCCGATGCTCAGAGTATTCAATGATACCGCTCGATATGTAGATCAGGGCGGAGGCAAACGCAAAGGTGCATTTGCAGTTTACCTGGAACCCTGGCATGCCGATATCAAAGAATTCCTCGAGCTTAAGAAAAATCAAGGCAAAGAAGAAGTCCGTGCGAGAGATCTTTTCTATGCACTATGGATTCCTGATTTATTTATGGAGCGGGTAAAAGCAGATGGACAATGGTCGCTTTTTTGTCCCAATGAGGCTCCGGGCTTATTCGATACCTACGGCAAAGAATTTGAAAAACTCTATACACAATACGAAGCAGAAGGTCGTGCCAGATCGACCATGAAAGCACAGGATCTTTGGTTTACGATCCTCGAATCACAAACAGAGACCGGTACTCCTTATTTGCTTTATAAAGATGCCGCAAACACTAAATCCAATCAAAAGAATCTCGGCACCATCAGGAGCAGCAACCTTTGTACAGAGATCATCGAATACACATCCAAAGATGAAGTCGCGGTCTGTAACCTGGCTTCGATCTCATTACCAAAGTTTGTGACAGCCGATAAGAAGTTTGATCACAAAAAATTGATGGAGATTACACGCGTGATTACCCGCAATCTCAATAAAATCATTGACATCAATTATTATCCAATACCCGAGGCACGCAATAGCAATATGCGTCATCGTCCGATCGGTATCGGAGTACAGGGTTTAGCTGACGCTTTTATCCTAATGGGTTATCCATTTGATAGTGAGGAGGCTCGCACCCTCAATCGCGATATTTTTGAAACCATTTATTACGGTGCTTGTCTGGAATCATCGGCCCTTGCTGCAAAGCATGGTTCGTACGAATCGTATGAAGGATCACCATCGAGTCAAGGTATTTTACAATTCGATATGTGGAATGTCACGCCGACGGACCGCTGGGATTGGGCTGATCTCAAAAAGCAAATCAAGAAACAGGGCATGCGCAATAGTTTATTGCTTGCGCCTATGCCGACGGCTTCTACCTCCCAGATCTTAGGTAATAATGAATGTTTTGAACCCTATACATCCAATATCTATACCCGCCGGACACTCAGCGGAGAGTATGTAGTCGTCAATAAACATTTGCTGAATGATCTTGTGAAACTCGGCTTATGGACTAAAGATATAAGAGAAAAAATCATTGCCTCTAACGGATCCATCCAACACATCATGGATATACCGGCACCGATCCGTGAATTATATAAGACTGCCTGGGAGCTTTCACAAAAAGTTCTCATTGATATGTCGGCCGATCGCGGTGCTTATATCTGTCAGTCCCAATCTCTCAATTTATTTGTAGAGAGCGCTACCTTCTCTAAATTATCATCCATGCATTTCTATGCATGGAGCAAAGGTCTCAAGACCGGTATGTATTATTTGCGTACAAAAGCCGCCGTCGATGCCATCAAGTTTACACTCAGCGAGGAGTTCCAAAAGAAATTTGTTCAAGAGCCTAATCCGCAGATGACAGTCAGTGACCTTCGTGATGTCGCAATTCCTAAAATGTCTGCACCAAGACCTCAGGGTGTACCTTCCAATGTACCCCAGGAAATGGTAGATGCAATGGAGCCGATCATGATAGAAGATGTAAGGGCTTGCAGTCTGGATAACCCGGATTGCGAGGCTTGTAGTGCGTAGAGAGTTTGATTTTGAAATTAATAGGGGAAAAAGGTTAATTTAATTTGTTTTTTAATTTTTTCATTCATTGCGAGTGAATTAGGTTTGGTGACTGTATAGATTTATAGTGATTACATAAATTGAATGATTACTGGATTTATTCTTACTCGATTGACGGAGCGTTTGTTATATTATTTTAACTCAACAACACAAGAGCTCTTTAACTTTCGTTTTCATATATTTAATCGACCAAACAGATTTTTCTGCTTCAATTTTAAAATATGAAAAGACTTATTTTTTACGGTTTGCTATTTATGCAAACATTATCCTTTGCTCAATCACAGGATACCATTCTAAAAAAACTCCAAGCCATCGGTATCATTGATCAAAAATTCATGATGCCCATGAGAGATGGTATTCGCCTTGCAACGGATATTTATAGGCCCAAGGGAGACCAAAAAGTTCCGGTCATATTTTCCCGCACACCATATAATTTCAATACCTGGGGAGATGGAGAACAAAAAATGAATGTATATGCCCAGGCATACGATGCGGTGAAAAGAGGATATGCACTGGTGATTCAAAATGAACGGGGACGATTCTTTTCTGAAGGTGAATGGGATATTCTCGGCACTCCGCTTACCGATGCTGAGGATGCATTTACCTGGTTGTCGTCGCAGACTTGGTCAAATGGAAAAATTGGATTGATCGGATGCTCTTCTACTGCGGAATGGCAGATGGCTGCTGCTTCACTGAATCATCCTGCTTTGGTGACCAATATTACCCAGGCCTATGGTGCAGGTATCGGCAGGGTCGGCAAGTTTTACGAACAAGGAAATTGGTACAGGGGAGGTGTACAACAAATGCTCTTCACGACCTGGCTGTATGATACACAACATGATATTATGGGACCGCGCATTCCCAAGAATGCAAGCCAGGAAGATTTAATACGCTTGCAGCGATTTTATGACATGGCACCGGAATATCCGAAAGTAGATTGGAACCAGGCATTAAAATATTTACCGGTGCAGGATATTATCAAAAATGTACATGGTGCTAAAAGCGTCTATGAAAACATGATTCGCCGCAAACCCAATGATCCGGCATGGTATACAGGAGGTCTCTATCATGATCATATGTCATATGAATTGCCTACTTTCTGGTTTGTATCCTGGTATGATGTATCGTCTGCTCCCAATCTTGCCTTGATCGATTTTATAAAGGGCCATGCTAAAAAGCCGGGCATAAGCGATCAACAGTACCTGGTGATTGCACCCACGTTACATTGCGCCTATAAAAGAGCTACCGAAAATACGATCGTAGGGGAGCGGTCGGTAGGGGATGCCCGATTGGATTACGATGCATTGACGTATGCCTGGTTTGATTATTTCCTGAAAGGCGAAAAAAACAATGCACTTTCCAAGATACCCAAAGTTCAATTCTATACGATGGGTAGTAATCGTTGGCAATCCTCGGATGTATGGCCACCGGCAGGCTATGCCCCGGTTACCTATTACCTTGAAAGTAATGGAAAAGCCAATAGTGTGTTTGGTGATGGCAGACTGGTGGAACAAAAACCGTTGAATGCAATGAAAGATGAATTTGTATACGATCCAATGTATCCGGTGCCTTCTACCGGAGGCAATGTTTGTTGTATGGGCAATGCATTGAGTGGTGGATCGTATGATCAGCGCCAGCTTGAGACCCGTAATGATGTATTAGTTTACACGACGAATCCATTTATGACCGGAACGGAGCTGACAGGAAGTATTCAATCGACCTTATATGTATCATCGGATGCGTTGGACAGTGATATCTCGATTAAGCTGCTCGATGTCTATCCAGATGGCAGAGCGTATAACCTGGACGAGACGATTCAGCGACTCCGATACAGAGATGGATACGAAAAAGAAGTCATGATGGAGAAAGGAAAAGAATATAAAATAGAAATGACCCCGATGACGACTTCCAATTATTTTGAAGCAGGACATAGTTTGCGCATTGAAATCTCCTCCAGTAATTTTCCCCGTTTCGAACGGAATCTGAATACAGGTGGTCATAATTACGATGAAAGCAAAGGAGTCCTGGCTCATAATGTCATCCATCATGGCGGTCTTTACAGCAGTATGATACGGGTACCAGTAAAGAAATAATTAGGAGGGTACCGGTAAAAATGAATTAAGATTTTTATTTACAATCTTTGCACGGTCCAATTAGTTAGCAGGCCTGGCGTATGGAAAATGCTTTGAAACATTTCTCATCAATGCATTGACTAAATCTTCTGCGCTGCTTCCAATCGATCCGGAGTATTGATGATCATATCTCCAGAGCAGGTTGCCGGATTCACCATCGTGTATATTGACAGTGGTTGTCACTTTATTCGTGGAACCCCATACACCTACTAATACTCCAAGGGCTACGGCAGCTCCTTCTGACATGGGTTTGGTCATATTCGATTTGTTTTGAATGATGGCATCTACACCGAGTATTTTGGCGATTTCCGCCTGATCTCTTGATTCAAAGTCCGATGATAAATTGGAAGCTTTTAATAAAGAATTGGTGCGGCTGATATCCTGGAAGTTAACAGTATAATTCAATTTGCCGGACTTTCGTAAAAACCAGGAATACATAGCATCTTGTATCTGATGGCTGAGATTGGATACTATGCCCTCTATTTGATCTTTTGAATATTTCTTTGCTTCGTTGGGTCTGAGTTGCAAATTGACAATGGCAGGCAGGATGGCGACGGTCTTGTGTGACCTGATGGCCTTATTAAAGGTCGGAGATTGATAAATTTTGGGGGCGCAGGAAGAAATTAAAACGATGAGGGAAATAAAAATTGTTTTTGGATATTCCATATTTTATGATTTGATATGATTGAAATGCAGTCCCGGATATTAAATATAGGACCAATTATTTTTTCCTGATAAAATATTTTGATATGCACTTGCGCGCTTTAGCATATTCTAAATTTATAACCCGGTGACTCACTACCATTAGAAATTTGTATATTTGATACAATTGTTAATTAAAAACTCCAATTTATCGTGGAAAAGGACGGAAATGCACGCAGCTCGAGTGTGTATTCACACAAGGTAAAAGCTGGACGAAAGCGCACTTACTTTTTCGATGTAATGCGCACCAAGGGCAACGATTTTTATCTTACTCTTACTGAAAGTACCAGACGAAGTGATGGGAACGGCTACACCCGGCATCAGATTTTTCTGTATAAGGAAGACTTCAATCGGTTCAGCGAAGGTCTCCTGGATGTCATCAATCATGTAAAACAAGACCTTTTACCAGATTATGATTACGATCAGTTTGCTCACCGTGAATCACAGGAAGGGCATCATGATGAAGTTCATGAAGAGGATCATGATAAACACGATGAAGACATGAAATGGTAGTTAAGAACATGTAGAATCGGGAAAATGATGAAGTGTTGAATCGTTGTGGAACTGCAAAATTGATAATTTGTAAAATGTACCCTGATTAAGAATTGATCAATTCCGTTAATTTATTTAATTCTCTGACAATGAAAATAAATGTCACGAAAATACAAATTTAAAAAAGTGAAAAATGTGAATAAATAGTGACAATTCTACACTTCCTCAATTACCCACTTCTACTTCTATGAATATTATTTACTCTTCTTATCTACCCACTGCTGAATATTGGGACAAGTTGTAAAGGAAGGATCCACTTTTACATATACATCTGCAATATGGGATTCCATCCATTTAGAAAGGACATCGCTTTTCTTTGATTCTTTAGCCAGGGATTGGAACTTAGCATAATCTTGCTTGAGGTTGGCCTGATGGGGATCGGTACGGCTGTTGAGATATAAAATCTTGAAATATTTTTCACCGGAGGGAGTGACCAATTCTACCGGAGAGGAGATCGCTTTTACTTTCATAGTATCCAATGTAAAATATACTTCGGGCTCGAGATCTTTAATTTCGAAAAAAGTATCTCCTGATTTATTGTTGGTCATCCGGCCATCGTTATTAAAAGATGCTTCTTTTTTACTACCGTATTTTTTTACTGCTTTAGAAAATGACAGAGAATCGGTCATCACTAAATGACGTGCTTCAATCAGTTTTGATTTAGCCAAATCAAAATCTTTGGGTTCGATTTCAGGTTTGATCAAGATATGTCTTGTGTGGATTGTATTCCCCCGTCGTTCGATCAATTGTATCAGGTGAAATCCAAAATCCGATACGATGACGGGTGAATATTCTCCGGGTTCAAGGGAATAAGCGGCTGCTTCAAATTCGGGTACAAACGAACCCCGTTTGGCCCATCCGAGGTCACCTCCATTGCGAGCAGATCCCGGGTCGTCTGAGAAAGTGGCAGCTAATTCTTCAAATTTTTCACCGGCTTTAATGCGAGCAGCTACTTTCTCCAATTTTTCTTTCGCTCTTGCTTTGGATGAATCATTGGCAACCGGATGCACGACGATTTCAGAAACTTCCACCTCGCTGCTCAAATAAGGCAAGCTATCCGAAGGAATATTATTATAAAACTGCTTTACTTCAGTAGGAGTCATATGAATGTCCTCTACCAGTTTAGCTCTCATTTTTTCAGAAATCAATTGATTGCGCAGGTCCGCTCTAAAATCTTCTTTGACCTCATTCACGGTTTTTCCATAATACGCTTCAAATTGGGTATTATCGTTGCCCATGCTTTCAAGAATGCGATCGATGCGCAGTTGGGATTGAGTGTTGACTTCTTCGTCTGTCACGACGACGCTGTCTACAAATGCCTGGTGAATTAATAGTTTGGTGATCATCATGTTTTCCAGGAGCACGCATTTTTCTTCAGGTCTGATCGGTCCGTTTCGGGACTCAGCCAATTTAATTTGATCATTCAGATCCGATAACAAAATGACTTCGTTACCGACTTCACAGACTACTTTATCTATGATTTGCCTGGTAGATTGAGCTATGGTAACCTGTACCATGAGGACAGATGCGATGAGGATACCGCATGAAACGACCAGTTTATTTATTAAAGATTTTGACATTGTTTTTTCTGATTTCGGTTTCGTACAATTTTGTTTTAAAATCTTCGAGTAATTTGCCTTTCCGTTGGTTCAAAATTACCAGTTTTGCTTTATCCGCGACATATGAAATCGGGGCGGGTTCCTGTTTATCTACGAGCTCCAGGACTTTAAAAAAATAAGTGTATTTATTATCACTAAAATTAATTCGCTCATTTGTGGTCCAGTTACGTGCACTGATGCGATTACCTGGAAACAAGGATTCGATATCCGATAAGTTATGCCATACGCTGTCTTCCAAATGATATGTACCGTTGTATTTCAAGGCCAGGCGAGCGATTTTCTTAATATTATTTGCATCCAGATCATCCCACATTTCGCGCAGGTTTTTCATTTCTTTGATATTCTCCGGAATTTTGATGAAATAACAACGAATGATGGAGGTCTCGAGTTGATACGATTCCTTGTTTTTTTCATAAAAATCCCTGATTTCATCTTCACTTACGGAGGAATCCAGGTTTTGCTGGACCAATTGTTGCTGAAAGTTATAACTGATAAGAGATTCCTTATATTTTCTTAGTAGTTCTTCAGTAACTAAATCAGCGGGCACATGCTTTTCGGCTTCACTCAGAAAAACCTGTTCTTGAGTCCAGCGTGTGAGATAATTTGCAATTATTTTGGAGCTATCTTCTTTAGAAGCATTTCCAGGAAACATTCCTGATAAATCGGAGACATGCAAAACTTTATCGTATACCTGTGCCAATACAGGATCGATTGGTTTCTTTTCTGTAGGCAGGTACGAGCAGGCTAAGACAGCCATGAAGAAGAATATGGAGCAGGTATGTTTCAATTTAATCTTTATCCCAAATTATTTTTTTACCAGGCTATCCAGGACCGACTGATCCACGGTGATTTTGTATTGCTTTTGCAAGGCATCGATCCAGGATTTTTCTAAAGCATCCTGATAGTCGGCGATCACGTATCCTTTAGATTCTTCCAGGGTCTTCACGCTGGCAGGTAATATCTTCTCTACTTTGCGCCAGGTCGCAATGCCTTTATCTTTATCGATGGTAAATGGAGTCATAGATCCCGACGTCCAATTCAGGGATTTCATTCCATCCGAATCTTTTTCGAGTATATCTTTTTGGAATGTGACTACCTGATGGTGACTATTGAATTTTTTTATGACTTTGTCTACCGGCTTATTGAGTGCCATTGCATAGACTGATTGAATAAATTTTTCATCGGTGGATTTTACAGTATAATCATAGATCTGAGCCCGTTCATTCCATTTATAATTGGATTTATTCTTTTCGTAAAATGATTTCAGACCGATGGTATCGTTCGCTGCTTTATCCCAAACGGATTGGCGGGTGATTTCAAATAATAGAATACCTTCTTCATATTCCCGCATCAGGTTGCGAAACTCGGGATATACTTCGGCGAGGTGATTTTGCTCGTATTCAATTGCTTTATCATTTACGTAGCTATTGAAAATGGCAGGGACTACTTCTTTGGCCGGTGTGCCATTTGGGTATTGCAATCGCTCTTGTGTATTATTTTTCAGATAATGAGCCAGGTCTTTAGAAGTATAGGTTTTACTATTAAAACTCATGATTTCGATATCCGGCAAATTAGGAGATACTTCCCATGAAAAAGATGTAAAATCCGCTGGCAATGCCGCGATGAACTTATCCAGGTTGCCTTGGTTCAATTTGAAACCACTTTCCGATTTAATGCGGTCGATGACTTGTGAGCGAGCTATTTGATACCGGCTATCCGTTTCAAGCAATGGTTTAATTTTTTCTCGTGCCTGGGCATAAGGAAGTTCTTGCTTTTTGCTGATTCGTTTTATAATATGCCATCCGAGCCGGCTTTCTATGGGTGTTGTAATATATCCATCCTGAGGGATAGCAAATACGCTGTCTTCAAAAGCTTTTTCAAATTGATTAATTCCTACAAATCCGATATAACCGTTTTTATCTTTAGTATTCTGATCTCCACTGAATGTTTGCACCATTTGATTCCAGTCGGCACCCTCTTTGAGCATTTTATAAACCCGGTCTGCGGTAGGCTTGCTACCCTGATCCTGAGGGTTGTCCAATGTCTTTTTGATTAATACCTGGGCGATTTCCATTTCTCTTCGGGCAGGTCGGATATCGTCCACTCTGAAAATATGGTATCCGGCGCTTGTCCGTACCGGCATTGAAAATTCACCGATTGGCAATGAATAGATTACATTTTCGGCCTGATAAAATCCATCCGGCAACATTGAAGTCACATATCCAAGATCGCCACTGTAATTAAGATTGGTACGGTCATCACTGTTATCCATTACCACTTTTCCAAAAGGTACTCCTTGCTTGAGTTGTTCGTATGCTTTCATTGCCCTAGTGTAAGCAGCGAGGGTATCGGCAGGGTTTGGCCTGGGTGACAATTGGAAGAACACATGTTTTACTGAAATGTCTTTGCGCTGTCTTTCGTACACTTCTTTGATTAGGCGTTCGGTGACTTCTTTATCCATAATGTATGAATTACTTACTTGTTGCTTATACATATGCAATTCATCCATTAAGTCAGGCAATGTATCCAGTCTCAGATCACGGGCTTTGGCAACTTTGAGTTTAAATTTTTTGTACAGCTCCAGATATTCGTCCAACGATTTCTTACTATAGTCGGCTTCTTTTCCATTGTTTTTACCGTAGATGTATAAAAATTCACTGATTTTAACCGGTACGTTATTGACAGTAAATAGGGTGGGATCGCCGGTAGTTTGGGTAAAAGACTTCAGAAAAACGAAATTAAGAAATATTAAAGTATAAGTGATTCGTTGTGAGAACTTCATATATTATTTTTTTAGAATTGCAAAGGTATGAATTCAACGGGCAATTGGCAATAGAGGACGCGATAAACTTCCTGCCTTCTTCCCCCATTTTGCGGTATGTAACGGTAAAAGCTTTTTAGTTATTTTGCTGTAAAAACATTCTATTTTTACCCTTTGAATAATTTAATTCATATCAAAACTTATTTTAAAGATTTATGAAACTGATTTCTCGAAGCTATGGCGTGCTGATGGTGCTGATGATTTATTCATTGGCTGTACTGGGCCAAAGCACTTCAAACCATGCAAACAAATTTGAACAACTTGGAACATTGTTGCCGACACCCAACGAATATCGCACCGCCAGCGGAGCACCGGGTCCAAAGTATTGGCAACAAAAAGTCGATTATGACATTAAATGCGAATTGGATGAGGACAATCAAAAACTTACTGGTTCTGAATTGATCACCTATACCAATAACTCTCCGGATGTTCTTACCTATTTGTGGTTACAATTGGATGAAAATCAGCATTCAACGGTCAATAATGCAAACTATCAGGATGGTTCTTCTTTACCTGAAGCCATTACGGACAAAGCTCTTGACCGCGTCGAGGAAAGAAAGACAGATAATGGGTACGGTCATAATATCAGTAAAATTACAGATATCCTGGGCAAGCCTTTACATTATACCATTAATAAAACCATGATGCGGGTGGATCTTCCTTCTCCATTGAAGCCCAATACTTCTTATCAATTAAAAATTGAATGGTCTTATAAACTGGCTGACCTGATGGATCCTAAGTTTGCAGGTGCCCGGGGCGGATATGAATTTTTTAAAGAAGATGGCAATTATTTATTTACCATTGCTCAATGGTATCCGAGATTATGTAAGTATGGCGATGAGATTGGTTGGCAAAACCACCAGTTTACGGGCAGAGGTGAGTTTACAGTCAGCTTCGGAAATTTTAAAGTTCAAATGACAGTGCCGGCAGATCATATCGTAGGTGCTACCGGTGAATGTCAAAACTATCTTACAAATCTGAATGAAAAACAAAAGGCCAGATGGGCCACCGCTCAGACAGCTAAGGAACCGGTACAGATCGTAAATCTTGATGAGGCAATCGGTGCTGAAAAAGGTAAAAGTAAAGCAAAGAAAACCTGGATCTTTAAAGCAGATAATGTTAGAGATTTTGCATGGACCTCCTCGCGCAAATTTATCTGGGATGCCATGCCCATTGATATCAATGGCAAGAAAGTAATGTGTATGAGCTATTATGGCAAAGAGGCGTATCCAATTTATTCTAAATATTCTACAAAAGCGGTTGCCCATACCATCAAGACCTATTCAAGTTTTACATTCCCATATCCCTATCCGGTAGCTCAATCAGTAGAAGCTGCCAATGGAATGGAATATCCCATGATATGTTTCAACTTTGGCCGTTGTGAAAAAGATAAAGACGGTAAATACAGCGCTGCCAGCACCTACAGCGAAGGCACAAAAAATGGCATGCTGGGTGTAGTGATACATGAAGTGGGCCACAATTTCTTCC
>CALMKY010000403.1 GCA_937867195.1 uncultured Saprospiraceae bacterium
TTTTCTTTAATTGAATTTGGTTGTGTGGATGAATACCGGATACCTGTACAAAATACAATTGACGATGTAAATATTTCTGGCCTGATATCTGATCAAATCGAAATTCAAACCATCGTAGTGAAAAAAAATGTCTCGTTAGATCAATATGCATCCGTGGATGGTACACCTATATCAAAGGCGAAAGTAATTGTTTCGGGAAGCGATGGTTCTTCCAGTACCTTCATAGAAGTACCCGGAAAACCGGGAGTGTATACCGCCATCATGTCAGCCCTCAAAGGTGTTAAATATAAACTTACAGTTACGGTCGATGCGATGCATAGTTATTCAAGCGAGGATCAGGAATTAGGAGAAACCAGTCCGCCGGATTTTACCCTGACCAGCAAAGCCGTGGTGACTGAGGTATTAAATCAAGCTCAGAATATTGTCAAAGTAAGAAAAGTAGACCTCCAACTTACTACCAACCTCACTCCAACGAAGATTCCGATCAATACCTTTTATCAAGTAACAGGCCAATACGAACAGGAAGAATTTCAGGGGAATTTGGGATATAAAACTTGCTATATAAGCCAGGCTTTAGATTATAATGTACTCAATATTTTTTCTACCCAGGAAGATGGAGTATCCGAAATAAAAGAATCTAACATTATGGAGACCGATGCTGATTACCGGTTTTTTAGTCAATATTGCTTTACGGTCAAAGAGTTATTAATTAATAAAAGTGCATACGATTACCTGAAAAAAATAAGGAATACAACGAGTAATTCCAATGTCGTTTTCGCAGCCATACCGGGTAAAACCAAAGGCAATATCCGTGAGCTAGACAATCCGGATCATGTAATCAATGGTTATTTTGCAGTTGCCTCTGTCAAAATAAACAGACATTTTGTTAATCAAAAGTCACTGAACATTCCTATATTCTCATTGTGCAACGATCCCAACAATCCCTTCCAGCATTATTATGTGCCTGCTTGTGATGATTGTACCAGGGCCACAGGAAGTTCACTGACAAGACCATCGTATTGGAAATAACTTTATTAAACTAAGAACATGATAATTAAGAAATATATAAACGGGTTCATTTTTAGTTGTTTTATTTCTATTTTATTCTCACAGGAGCAAATCCCGGTTCATTTAATTACATCTCAAAGCATAGTACTGCCAGGAGAAAGCGTTTATATAGGCGTGCTTACTTCCTCTGAATTGTTTGTTAAAAATAAAGCACCGATCCTTCATTTGTTTTTACAAAATCAAAGCATGGGCACTTTGGGCCATTGGTCCTTAAGGCCTGAAAAAAGTATCTTCATTACCAATAATCCATCCATCTAACCCAATATTTAATTGTTTACTTAATTGTTGAGCTGCCAATAAAAAACTGGCACTCACATCGCTGGCATATACTTTTTCTATACCACAAAATTTTGCAAACAATGCCAGTA
>CALMKY010000404.1 GCA_937867195.1 uncultured Saprospiraceae bacterium
TCGCGGCCGGATCAAAGTACTCGATGGAAATTATGGATTTGTGGATGTACGGGGTAAGATGATCATTGATACCATCTGGGATGAAGCAGAAGACTTCTCTGAAGGTTTTGCAAAAGTTAAAAAAAATAATCGCTATCAATATATAGGACTCGATGGCAAGCTAATAACGGAAGACAATTTTGAAGATGGTCGTGCATTTCAATCGGGATTTGCACGAATATCCAATGGAGGTTGGTGGGGTCTACTCAATAAAAAAGGAGAATTGATCATCAAACCGAATTACGATGCCCTGGGCGAATACCATCACAACCGAATTCCATTTCAATCCAAAAATAAATGGGGCTATCTGGATACGACCGGAAACGTGACCATCGAAAGTAAATATGATTTCGCTTATCCATTTCAATCTAATTCAACACTTGTTTCATCAGACAATAAATGGTTGTGGATCGATACGACCGGTGCAGTCATTCGGGAATGTACTTGTGATGCCGTCTCACCACTCAACGAAGACCGTTGGCTTGTCGTTAAAAACGATTCATTTGGTTTGGCTGATGATCATGGTAACCTGTTGACCGATTTTAAATATACTCAAATCAATAAGTTTAATAATGGCTTGGCTGTCTATTCCAGGGAAAATGCATGGGGCTATATGGATCGATCCGGGAAATCCATAATTAAAAACATATTTTTACTGGCCTGGGACTTTAAAAATCACATCGCCCGCTATTCGCTCGGAGAAGGGATCGGTTATTTAAATCAAGATGGAAAAGCACTATTTGAAAATACGTTTCCGGATGCAAGAGATTTTAATGATGGCAGGGCGAAAGTACAAATGACTACTAGAGCATCAAAATAATTTGATCAGGCGTCCCCCGTTTCTTTTCGCAATAAGTCGATTTTAGTTCTCCACCATTCTTTTTGTTCCGCGACTTCATCCTCCCAGGCAAAGTCAGTAATATAAAGTATTGTTTCTTCGGTGATACCGGCAACTGCAATCCGAAATTCAAAAAATTCATCTTCATCCTCGCCGTCGAGCCAGGTAAACCTTAATCTTTCGTCTTCAATATCATCGATGAGCTCTGCTACTTCGGTATTGCCATTCCAGGCATACGTATAATATTCGCCCGTGATATCGACACCATCACAAAACCATCTAACCAAAGCAGATGGGGTTGTAATAAAATGGTAAACAATGGTTGGAGATGCTTTTAATAAGAAATCGATACTAAACATTACACGCTTGGTGGGTTTTCCAAAGCGCATAAGCATTTTTTCTCTTTTTTGAGGTAAGTTGTGCGAAACAGAAGGTTTGTGTGCAGGTACGACCTGGACTAATTTTTTAGGCTGAACTGTTTTTGCAGCTTTTGGCTCTTTCACAGGTTTAGACTTTTCAGCTTTTAACGGTACAGCAGGCTTTGATTTCACATCTTTGGCCGGTACGGCTTTTGCTGGTTTTGTCTCTGATTTTAAATTCGGTTTCTTGATATTGGCAGATTTAGATGGAGTAAGATTTTTAATATTCGAGGAAGAAGATTTGGACACAGTCGTGCTATCTTTTTTTGGGGACACACTTACAGTCTTGCTTGATTTAGCAGGTTTGTTATGTGAATCCGGTTTCTTCATTCTCTTGATTGTTGAACAGTATAAAATGCAAATGAAAAACAATTTTTTGAATTGTCCGCTTTATTGAGTTAATTTTTGTTAGAAATATTTTACAATCATTAAATTTTCTGTAACACATAGATCAGAAACCGTATCTTTGCCTTCCAAGCATTTTTGTTCTGGATCGATATTTAAATTGGTTATTTATAATATTTTAAACATTTAATATCTCAAATGAGGCAGTTAAAGATAACAAAATCTATTACTAACCGAGAGAGCCAATCTTTAGAGAAGTACTTACAAGAAATAGGAAAAGTAGATTTATTGACGCCGGAGGATGAGGTAACACTGGCCAAATTAATTAAGCAAGGCGATCAGGCAGCACTGGAAAGGCTTACCAAAGCTAACTTACGATTTGTTGTTTCGGTTGCTAAACAATATCAAAACCAAGGACTTTCTCTTTCCGACTTAATCAACGAAGGCAATCTGGGACTTATCAAAGCTGCTCAACGTTTTGATGAAACTCGTGGTTTCAAATTCATTTCTTATGCTGTTTGGTGGATTCGGCAATCAATCCTTCAGGCTTTGGCGGAGCAATCAAGAATTGTACGTCTGCCATTAAACAAGGTAGGATCTCTCAATAAAATCAATCGTGCGTTTTCAGAGCTCGAACAACAGTTTGAGCGAGAGCCTTCACCTGAAGAACTTGCATCGATCCTTGACATACCGAGCGAAGAAGTAGAAACTACACTCGGCGTGGCTGCCCGCCATGTTTCGATGGATGCCCCCTTTATCGATGGTGAAGACAATACGCTCCTGGACGTTTTGGAAAATATAGGTACGCCCTCCACAGACAGTGGCCTTGAGTACCTGGAATCACTTCGAAATGAAATCGAAAGATCTCTTGGTACATTGACCGATCGACAGGCCGATGTCATCAAACTTTATTTTGGAATTGGCGTCGAACATCCGCTTTCTTTAGAAGATATCGGCGAAAGATTTGGCCTCACCCGTGAAAGGGTAAGACAAATAAAAGATAAAGCGATTAATAAACTTCGTACGGCATCCCGTAGCAAATTGCTCAAGCATTATCTTGGGGTATAATCTTCAAAGGTCGGCTAATGCTCTCCTGAAGTGAAATAAATGTCTCGGTTCGTTGAACTCCGTTAATAGCCTGTATTTGATCCGTCAAGATGGATTTTAAATGTTTTGTGTCTTTGCAAATCACTTTTGCGAAAATGCTGTAATTTCCCGTTGTATAATGCGCTTCCACGACTTCCGGTATTTTCAACAATAAATCCGCTACTTCATCATACAGAGAACTTTTTTCAAGGTAAATACCCAGAAAAGCAACTACATCATAACCTACTTTATGATAATCGATCTCAATTCGTTGATTTTTGATAATTCCCCCAGAAAGTAATTTTTTCAATCGAACATGAATGGTACCGGGAGAAACAAATAATTCTTTAGCCAGGTCAGCATGCGCCATACTGGCATCCTCCATGAGTTTGGTAATGATCTTACGATCTAAATCATCTATTCCGATTGCTTTTTCGTCCACGATCATAGTGTAAAAATAGCAATTTGAATGATGGAAGCGTACATTTGCAATCCAATGCCAGACGAAACAAAGCCGGGTAAAAAAGAAATTCTCCAACCTATGTTGTTTGCACTCATGATGATCATGGGCATTTTCATTGGACGCAAAATAGACGAATCCAATACGCCGGAATCTTCCGTCAACAAACCCAAAATAATCCAGGGAACTAAAA
>CALMKY010000405.1 GCA_937867195.1 uncultured Saprospiraceae bacterium
TTCTTTCATCTGCATATGAAATAACCCCATGTGCCGTCACGACCCATAATTTTTGATCATCGGCTATGGTCATGAAATAAACTCTTGGCCTTAAGGGTTCTGGCAGGGAAACAGAATCATATGTATACTCCGTTGCCTGGTTTCTGTTTATATTAAACTGTATCAGTCTTGAACGATCAGAATACCAGTCTATGGAATCATTTTGCCTAACCATGCTGACGACCGGGAAGTCCGCTAACAAGCTATTCTGAATCCCATAAGGTCGAATTGAACCCTTTTGCTGGTCTACGATCCAAGTACCATTAAATGTGCATACATAAATATCCTGACCATATCGATGAATTTCCCATACTTCACCTGGTTTACCAAAGGCGGAATTTTTCCGGGCCTCTTTCAGGTCATACACGTGTATACTATCTTTTGGTGGGAAGTAATGAATTAATTTTGCATGCTGTACACCCATCCACCAACTCCGATCCATCGTGTCCTCCATAAAACATTTTATTGCAAAATCATTATCTAACTCTTTGACCCTATCGGATAAATCAAAGGTCTGAAAGAAAGAGTATAAATAATTGATATACGATACTCCTGCCAGGGTACCAATCCAGGTAGAATAATTTTCATCCTGGTAATAGGTCCAGAAAAAACTGGAAGAAATGGAATTTGGATTCCGTTCATCATGTTGAATAGGGAAAAATATATTGTGTTTTGAATTTATGGCATACACATGATTTGACCAGGTACTAAACGTCATATTCCCATCGATCAATTCATAGATCGTAGCTACCTCTTCCCCGGGAGTATACTTTTTATAATCTATAGAATCGAGGAAGTTCTTATGCAATGAATTGGTTTTAATCAGGCGGCTGTTGTCACCATCACTGAACCAAACATCGTTCTCTTTTCCATGGGCCAATGCCGAAACCATATGATTAAAAAATATCGGACTTTGATCATTACCCGCATTATAAAATTCTTTCATCTTCAGGTCGAAGAGATTTAATCCGCTGCGGGTGGCTATCCATAGATTTTTACCCTGATCAGTGGTTAAGAGTCCGTTTTTTTGTATTCGAATATCAGAGATGGCACTCGATCGTGAACGATTGGCCAATTCAAAAGAATCTCCTGAGTTGTTATAATGAATCAATCCTATTCCGGCACTCGCCCAGATGGCATTCTCTGCATCACAGGCAATGGCACCATCATAGGATAAGGGCAAACCACCCGTTTTTTTATACGACGTAAATTGATTGGTGACGGATGAGTATTTAAAAATGCCCAATTCGGTCCCACCCCATAAATTGCCATCACGATCCTCTACCAGGCAATGCACCGTATTATTAGGCAATGAATGCGGGTCATTATTATTTTTAAATGTAGTAAAATGAGCACCGTCGTATCGATTGAGCCCACTGTAAGTGCCGATCCAGATAAATCCGTTCCTGTCTTTATAAATGCAATTGACGATATTATTACTCAATCCCATTTCTTCATTCAAATGATGAAATACAAGGTCAGGTGACTGTCCGATTCCAAGCCACCAAAACCAGCACAGAATGCATACAAATTTGGATTTCATTAAAGGATCAAAAATACCTTTCAAATTACAGCCTATTGGGAATATCTCCATCAGTATACCTGTGAAATAAACAAAGCGTGTATTTTTTAAAACGAAGCGTCTACGGATTTGTCTTCTTACTGAATGATTTAGCGTTCTGGAATCGAAGGTCTGCCTCAGGCTATTTAGGTTGCCGTCTTATTATTGTTTTAACTCCATGATTTATATTAGATTCAGTTGAGTAGTCAATCTCTCGATCTAAAATCTGGTTAGAAAAATGAATATGACTATTAATCAGGACCGGATGCCTAACATCTTGTAAGAGTTTGGATTTTGAACCGAAGTGTTTATGAATGAAATCCTATGGGTCCTGTTAGAAACCGGGGATACTGAAATCATAGTGTTAGAATAATCATTTGAAGGACGCAGTATCTACACACTTCCTTAGACATTTACTACACTTCATTGCAAACACACCCTCTTTAGCATTTTATAATTTTTTAATCGAACGAATCCATTCCAATTTTGATCCATTAAAATTATCACAAATGAAAAATCAAATTTTTATTCAATCTATTATTTTAATCCTAGTCCTGGCCTGCAGTTCATGCAGCAAACAGACTGGTACGGACCATGATCCCGGCACTACCATCACCATACCCGTCAAACCAGAAAAATCTATCAGAATAAAATCATGGACCGGCCCTAATTTCAATAATACGTATACCTACAATGCACAGAACCAGTGTGTGCTTATTTCGAAGGATGACCACACCAAAGTTACCTATGAATATACCGGAAATCAGGCAAGCCAAAATAATTATGACAAAGACGGATTGCTGACAGCCAGGTACGTATTTGACCTAAACAAAGATG
>CALMKY010000406.1 GCA_937867195.1 uncultured Saprospiraceae bacterium
AGATGAAGCGACTGATTACCGTTCAAGACGAATGGATGGGGCGGAAGCTTCCGATCAGTTTTGCGCCATTCCTCCAGTTTCAAACGAGTCTGCGCGACATCGGACGCGAGAGACTGTTGTCGGTCTTCCCAGGCAGATTTCGTCTGGAGAGCGGCTGGTACAATTGCGAGATCCAGAGAACAAGGTGCAGAGACATTGGTAGTTTGCCTATCCTATGGCGAACGGGGTGAGTCCGGTGAATTGTGGAAAGAGGATCCCAAAAGATCAGAAGAGAGTGTAAAAGCCATACGACGTGACCAGGCCGGTCAGGCAGCTGAAATATTGGATACCGAAATACGTTTTTTAGACTGGGGTGATTATCCAATGATCATAGATAATTTACGAATCGAAATTTTAACCCATATCATTGGTGATTACGAACCAACTGTAATATTGACTCATTCTGAAAAAGATCCATATAATCCAGATCATCCTTTGGCGTTCCATGCCACGCAACGAGCCAGAATATTATCTTGCGGCGCCGGAGTACCCAGTGCTTTTAAGAATATAGATCCACCCAACTGGTTTTCTTTTGAACCACATCAGCCGGAGCAATGTGATTTTAAACCTGATACTTTTATTGATGTCAGCTCGGTCTTTGAAAAAAAGATAGAAGCGATGGCTTGCATGGGCGCGCAAACGTACCTAAAGGATTATTATACTGAATTGGGTAGCCGGAGAGCCAATCACGCCAGAAGGATATCGGGAAAGAAAGAAATCAAATTTGCCGAAGCTTTTCAATCGTTGGCGCCGAGGATCACGGATACAATCTTTTGATTTTAAAAGTAAAATTAAGAGATTATCCATCCTACTGTAAACATTTCAACACTTCAATGTGGTCGTTTCATAAATAAAAGAGATTCGTCAGAACACAGGGAAAGGATGCATTCAATAAATTAAATAACAATAATAAAATAACTTATTCATGAAATCATTATCAATCATCGCAATCTTCATCGCGTTACCCTGGATCGCCAGTGGCCAATGGATACTAGACAAAGGGCATTCTAAATTTACATTCATCGTTGGTCATCATGGTATATCAGAAGTAGATGGCTATTTTAAAAAATTTGAAGGCAAATTAAATTATACCAAAGATGATTTATCCGATGCCGTCTTTGAAGTCAATGTAGAAACAGCTAGCATCAATACGGATTTGGAACCCAGGGATAATCATTTACGCAGTGAAGATATATTTGATGTAACCAAATTCCCAACCATGACTTTTAAGAGTACTTCCATTCAGAAAAAGATCGGTAATCAGTATACTTTACAGGGAGATCTGACCATTAAAGGTATTACTAAAAGTGTAGCGTTTGACCTGACGGTCAATGGACCTGTACCCAATCCCAATCCAAATGCAAAAGCTATGCAGATGGGTGTAAAAGCTACTGCCAGAATCAGGAGACTGGATTTTAATCTCGGCAGCAAACTACCTACTATGTTTGTAACAGACGAAATTGAAATCAGAGCTACCGGCGAGCTGAATAAAACATTATAAACAATGGATTTACTACATGAATTATCTAAGTTTTCGACAGCCACGATTCATGAGGCATTAGGAAAAATAGGCCATCTTCCTTCTGCCATCAAACCGATTCATCCAAGAATGAAAGTCTGTGGGCCTGCCTTTACCGTTAAAACGATTCCTTGCGATAATAAAATAATTCACCGGGCTTACGCAACTGCCAAACCCGGTGACTTATTGATTGTTAGTTGTTCAGGCTATTACGAAGCAGGTTATTGGGGTGACCTGATGACCCTGGGGGCAAAAACTCAAGGGCTTGCCGGGCTGGTCATCGACGGTGGTATTCGCGATGCAGATGATATAGAGGCATTGGGATTTCCAGTTTTCAGCAGAGGTATTTGTATACGAGGTACATCCAGCGTAGAAGGCGGCACGTTGAATGATTCCATTGTCATTGGTGAAACAATGATCCATCCGGGTGATTTCGTCGTCGGTGATCGCGATGGAGTCGTGATCATTCCAAATTCCCGTCTGGAAGAGGCAATAGAAAAATCAAAAGCCAGGGAACTGAGAGAAGAACATATCAGAGAACAATTAAGACAAGGTAAGACTTCGATGCAAATCTATGGTTGGCAATGATGATTTAAAATGGAAGAAAAATTAAAAATAGCTATCTTGGGTTTAGGAGAAGCAGGATCTGCATTTGCAAATGATCTTGTGAAAATGAATGTGGTCGTTTTTGGATTTGATCCCGACTTGAAGAGAACAATCGATGATCGGGTTATATTGTGTGAAAGTAACCGCGCCGCAGTTACAAATGCCGATATCATCTGCAGTGTCAACTTATCGTCTGCATCCTGTGATGTAGCAGAAGAAGTGAAGTCTGCTTTACATCACAAGCAGTTTTATTGTGAAATGAATACATCAGGACCCGATAAAAAAATCAGGATCGGATCAATATTAAAAGATAGTGGCGTTCAATATATAGACCTTGCCATCATGGCTCCTGTCCCTCAAAAAGGAATCATGACCCCAATGCTCGCATCCGGAACCAGCGTGGAATCTTTTTTCGAAAAAATAAAATCCTTACATCTCAACTTAACGATCATGCCAAACAGCATGGTGGGGGATGCGGCCACGGATAAGCTCTTGCGTTCCATCGTGTATAAAGGTATAGCTGCTGTAGTCAGTGAGGCTATGGAAGCTGGTGCTGCATTTGGCAAAGAAGAGTATGTGAAAAAACAAATCAACAGCTTAATCCTTGGGGGTGATGAAATGATCGACCGGTTTGTGGAAGGGAGTAAAACACATGCTGTCCGAAGAAAGGAAGAGATGGAAGCTGTAATTGATATGATTGAATCCAAAAATATTAACCCGATCATAACCAGAGGAACCAAGGATTATCTGCACAAACTTATAAATCCATGAATGAAAGTATACCCTATATATTAATGAGAGGAGGCAGCTCAAAAGGAGTTTATTTCAAAGCAGAAGATTTACCAGCCGACCCTGAAAAATTAACTGAAATACTATTATTAGCCATCGAAGGGACATTACATGGTGACTCTAGACAAATTAACGGTCTCGGAGGCGCTCATTCACTTACCAGTAAAGTGGCTATCGTAAGCAAATCCAATCTACCAGGTATAGATCTTGATTATTATTTTATACAGGTAGTCGTGGGAAAAAGCAAAATATCGACCGTGCAGACCTGTGGGAATTTGCTGGCAGGAGTAGTACCATTTGCTATTGAAACAGGTATGTTAACAGCGAATGATCCTGAAACCAAGGCAGTCGTCCGGCTTGTCAATACCGGCAGTTTGTGTGAGATCATTGTACAGACTCCTCACCGACAAATACAATATCGTGGGAATACTAAAATAGACGGGGTTCCGGATTCAGCCGCTCCCATCGTATGCAATTATCTCAAGACTGAAGGATCTACTTGTGGTCATCTTTTGCCAACAGGAAACAAAATCGATACGATTCTTGGCGTTTCCGTAACCTGCCTGGATAACGGAATGCCTGTGGTCATTATGAAAGCATCTGATTTTGGACTAACTGGCAATGAATCAATTCAAGCGCTGGAAAATAATGCATCGCTTAAAAGTAAACTAGAAAGCATCCGATTACAAGCCGGAAAAATGATGAACCTCGGAGATGTAACCAACCTTACAATTCCTAAAATGTGTTTGATCTCTCCACCCATGCAGGATGGTGTGATCAATACCAGAATGTTTATACCCCATACCGTACACGACGCCATCGGTGTTTTGGCAGCAGTTTCGGTTGCTACGGCTTGTATTTTACCGGATTGTATTACGAGTGGTGTCACTGGAAATATTAACTCAAATCTTATATCAGTAGAACACCCCACCGGAGAATGTACTGTACAACTCGATTATTCGATTCTGGATGGAAATTTAATACTTCATGCATCCGGCGTCGTAAGGACGGCAAGATGCATCAGCAGAGGTGAATGGTATCCTCCCGGATAAAAAATATGCATTGTTTCAATTTAATTTCCCGTTTAATAATACATCATCGTAATTCATCAGGATCTGATTGAGATAATCAAATTTCGTTAATTCATACTTGTAAAAATACCGGAGACAGTCTAAATTGGATATTTTAAAATCTTCATCGTCTGTATACGCTTTCAGACCGATACCTATCTTAAGCCATTGCCATCCAACACATACCAGACTCAGAGCATCAATAAAAATGGTAGCATGAGATAGATACCATGCTTTCCCTTTTTTTCTGGAATCTTCATTAAGTTTTGAAATGGTCTGTTCGATTAAATTGATTTTATCACGTAAAATATCCGAGAAAGTATGAAGGGATTCAATTGTATTCGCCTGATGGATCGTAGATATAATTTCTTCTTTTAAATACGTAAATGAGATACCATTTTTATACGGTATTTGCCTGCCCAAAACCGCAAGACCGTGGATGCCGGTCGTTCCTTCATACAAACTCATGATCCTGATATCCCGGTATAATTGCTCCAAAGGGAAATCCTCAGTATAACCGTAACCTCCAAATATTTGAAGCGATTGATTGACCGATGCCTGACCATATTCAGCCCCAAAGGTTTTAGCTACCGGTGTCAGCAATTCCAGCAGCAAAGCATACTTTTCTTGATTGGGATCAATTATTTGTAAATCCATGTAATAAAAACATTGGAATAACAAAGCCAATCCTCCCTGAATGACAGCTTTTTGAGAATACAACATCCTTCGGATATCCGGATGCTCACCGATCAGAACAGGGTCATCACTTTCGTTATCAAAGTTAATTTTCCTTCCCTGCTTTCTTTCAAATGCATATTGCAGAGCATGGTTGTAACCGGATTGGGCGATCGATATTCCAAGCAATCCAACAGACAATCGCTCACCATTCATCATCTGGAACATCTGAATCAATCCTTGATTTTCTTTACCCAATAGGTACCCTGTACAATCGTCCCTGTCTCCAAAGCTCAAATGCATGGCAGGTGTAGCTTTTTGCCCTAATTTGTGATAAACAGAAACAGAGGTCACATCATTGGAAACTTTTGCTGTATTCATTTTATATTTTGGAACGATAAAAAGTGATATTCCTTTTGCTCCTTTGGGTGATCCGGGGATTTTGGCCAAAACCATATGAATGATATTGGATCCGATATCATGATCGCCGGCTGAAATAAATATTTTTTGTCCTTTAATTTTATAAGTCCCGTCAGGTCGCGGATGCGCTGCACAGGTAATATCAGATAAAGAACTTCCGGCTTGTGGTTCCGTCAGGCACATGGTTCCATAATAATCACCGGTCAAAAGACCAGGTAAATATTCTTTCTTTTGTTCAGGGGTACCAAAACTTAGAATTAAATTACTGACGCCATAGATTACATCCGTAAACATCATAAAACTATTATTGGCCATAAACCCGGTATTCAATATGGCTCCATAGGCAAGTTTGGGTAAATTCATTCCCTCATATTCCGGATCAAACGTAGCTGCTTGCAAGCCACTTTCTTTGAATACCTTAACATAGCGATGAATGCCTGGATGTACGTTCACCTGTCCGTCTTTCAATTCAGGCACTTCTTTGTCAGCAGATTT
>CALMKY010000407.1 GCA_937867195.1 uncultured Saprospiraceae bacterium
GAAGGGGTTTTCGGTAAATTACCACAGATTTTCCAATCGATTCCAATAGGATGCTGAGCGAATATTAAATCCGCTGAAGCAATATAAACTATGAAAATAAACCAAGACCGGATTTTCATTCATCAGGTTGTCTTTGTACTATGATTCAATTCGGACAGATAGCCTTTCAAATTTATTTTTTCTACATCTTTTTTAAATAACAAAAACTCTTCATGGTTCATGTTTTTTACAGGTAATCTAAATTGGCCGCAATCAAGCCCGAGGAGTTTCATATACGATTTGCCGGTCGCGATGCCTCCGTATTTACCCAATAATTGAATCATATCTATAGATTTTAATTGAAGTATTCGTGCTTCATTTAAATCATGATGTTGCCAGGCATCCAGTATGGCATGATACAAGGGGGCAGCATAGTTATACGTGCTACCAACCACTCCTTTAGTACCAACCGATAATGCAGGTAAAAAATTTTCATCCCGACCCCACAGCATATCGTAGTATCCGTTTTCAAAATTCAGGCATGCCTGATAATCCATGAAATCTTCGTGTGTGTATTTGATACCTGCAAAATTTGGAAGTCTTCCATGCATTTGATTTAATAATTGAATCATGGGAAAATAAACTCCCGTCAAGACCGGGATATGGTAATAATAAAATGCTGTTTCGGGTACACTGTTTGCAACCGCAATACAAGATTGCACCAACATGTTTAAATCAGCAGGTTTAAAATAATTAGGTGCTGTAAGCGAAACTCCATACAATTTTTCTTTAGCACAATGCTTTGCAACATCGATAGCATCTTCGATCGAGGTACCACCTACTAATGACATTACTTTAAAATTTTCATCATGAGCAGTACAGTCAGCCCAGGCGGAAATTACATTTTTCTTCTCCTGGTTTGTCAACGATGAGCCTTCTCCTGTGGATCCGTTGATAAATACCCCAACGACTCCATTGTTTTTTAATAAAGAATAATAGGCAGGAATACACGCAAGGTTAAGTGATCCATCCGGATGCATCGGCGTAAACGGAGCTGCAACCAAGCCTTCTATATGTTTAAATTTCATAACAAACCAGGTGCTAATTAATAAAAAATATCCGAAGGTTTTAAACTCCGGATATAAAACTAATTTTGAATGATTAGAGCAAAAAATTTATTTATTAAAATATTGGATAACCAGGAGTTTGAGTCAATAAACGATTATTGGTCAGAGTATTTCTGTCTACCGGCCACAATAATTTATACGCTTCCAATGCCACCACGGTGGTATTCGCAAACACATAGGCGTCTCCAAATCTTCTAAGATCATACCAGCGTTTACCTTCAAAAATAAACTCCAGCAGTCTTTCTTTGAGCAACGCATCTTTAGGATTTGCATCGATTGCCTGGTTAGGATACCCATGAGTCGCAGTTATGTATTTTGATCCAAAGGCTCTGGCTCTTACCAGGTTGATTTCAGTAGCCGGGTTTTCACCCAGCAAAACTTTTGCTTCGGCTAATAATAGCAGCAGATCTGCATACCGGTATATAGGATAATCATTTGTATAAGCTCGAGCGCCGGCATTTTGTTCTCCTTGGTATTTACTAACAAAACATCCTGCTATTTTAAATGTATCCGCGGTAGGTCTTTTGGTAATATCCAATGAATAAGCAGCCGTAATCGTACTGTTTCTCCTGGTATCCAATGGATCATAAATTCTAAATGTCGAACTTTTTACGGGCGCTCTTAATAAACCACCCCAGTTATCCGTCGTCACGTTAAATTTTCTATTGCCGATCGAATCATAAAAATTAGCGATCAGTCCGCTCTGAGGTACAAAACTGGAAGCTATAAAAGAAATACTTGCTTCATTCAATACATGTCTCACGGCAAAAATGATTTCATTATTTCCTTTGCTACTAAATACAGAAGCATAAGATGGTTGTAAAGCAAGGCTGGTAATATTGGATTGAATATCGGTCAAAGCCGTTTTAGCAACGTTGGCATCTGAAGTGCCGCCCCCCCGATGTGCATTCCATAAAAATACCTCGGCTTTGAGCATTAAAGTAGCCGCTTTCGACCAGAATGATTTAGTATTTTTAAATGAATAATCGGTACCAAAACTATTGAGCGATTGCTCGAGGTCGGCTTTTATCAGATTCATTACATCCGCAGCGGGAGAAGCTGCTTTTGCTAAATTGGAAATATCAAATGTAGAAACAGGATCCGTTTGTAGGATGACATTACCCCAGCTGCGCAACATGTGGAAATAATAAAATGCACGCATGCCATAAGCTATACCGAGGTAATAGTTTTTATTGGCCGCCGTCAGTATTTTAGTTTCATTTGCCTTACTGATCAATAGATTTAATTGTCCAATATTGGAATAAAAACCTCCAAAATTGGATACGCCGGGATTATCAAGATTGAGATTTTGTTGCCAAAGTCGCTCTACACCCTGAGTTGCTTCCCCGGTAAAAGTTCCGGTATTGCCCGGTTCGGTTCCAAAAATATCAGCTCTCATTTCACCCAACGTTTGGAATGCGGCAATGTGGGTTCTAAACCTTGCATGGACACCTACTACAAATGCATCGAACTGATCCGGAGTAAGCCAATAGTTAGCATCCGATATACTACTGATAGGTGCTAAGTTTAAATCATCGGTACACGCCGGATGAAATAGCAGACCTGTAATGAATGTGAAGATGTAAATATATTTTTTCATTTCTGATTGTATTAATATTTAAAAAGAAGCTTGTATACCAAAGACAAAGGACCTGGGAGTGGGATAGGTACCACCATAAACTCCTCCAAGAGAAAGAGCCGGCTCTGGTGTCCCTCCCGAGAATTTAGTGAAGTAGATTAGATTATTTGCATTCAGATAAATACGTGCATTGGAAATCACTTTGGAATGACTCAATAATGATTTGGGTATATCGTAGGACAGGGTAATCTCCCGGATGGCCAGGTAGTCTCCTTTTTCATAAAAACGACTATTATTACCATTCAGGACCTGTCCCGCATTATTAGCCCGGGTATAGTTTTGTTTTCCATTGGGTGCGGTGACTTGATCTGCAAAATAAACTTTGGGAATATCTGTCTCTGTATTTGTCGGAGACCATGCTCTCTTTTGCCAATCTATATAATTAAATGTTCCCTGATAATTACCGAGTATGCGAGGTACCAGATCATTGTAGATGGTATGACCGGTTGCATACTCTAATCTGCCAAATAGTGACAAACCTTTATATCCTAATGTAGTCGTCAGACCTCCTGTCCATTTTGGATTGATATTCCCTATGTAAACCTGGTCACGTGAGTCGATGGTATCATTTTTATCGACATCCCTCCAATTTACATCCCCGGGAGTGATTTTATTGGTTCCTGTATTCGTGCGATCCGGACCGCTGATGCGAGCGACAGCATCGTACCGGTTGGCTGCTTTTGCCTTGACATCAGCATCATCTTTAAATATTGATTCTTGTTGGTAGGCATACACATCACCAATGGATTGCCCCTCTTGTAATCCACCGACCCATACCACCTTTCCTTGTACAGGATCATAGATCTGTAATCCACCTTGCCGGTTATTTTCATTTCCATTAAATGGCAATTGAATTATTTTATTTTTAATAAATGTTGCATTGGCACCTATATCCCATGAAAAACCCGATGGTGATCTTACGATGGATGCATTCATGCTGAGTTCAATTCCCCTGTTTTGCAAAGAGCCAAGATTGGTCGTCACGGTATTAAATCCGGTATAACTTGGAAGATTGAGTGCTGTCAATAAATTACTTGTTTTCCTGTCAAAATAATCTATTAATAAAGTGACCCTGTTTTTTAATATTCCCAGGTCTGTACCGATGTCCAGGGTATTACTTTTTTCCCATAATAAATTACTATTGACCACACCTGTGTTTAAAAATCCACCCAAACCATTATAATTTCCTTGCGATCCGTAGACTCCCTGCACTTCGTAATTTCCTATACCGCTTACGTTTCCATTTAATCCATAGCTTATCCTGGGTTTGAACATACTTATATACTTGGATAAAAATGAATTTCTAAAAAATGGTTCTTGATCTATCATCCATCCTGCGGACATGCCCGGGAAAAAGCCCCAGCGATTGGGTGCCGCCAGATTGGAGACACCATCTTGTCTGAATACTAAAGAAAGCAGGTATCGATCTTTAAAATTATAATTGAGTCTGCCAAAAGCTGAAATGATCCTGTTTTGAGATTTTGATGTGGTATTATTTCCGGCTGCAAATGCGGTAGAAGCATTGGCAGTCGGTATATCATCCGTCGGGGCATTGGTACCTGTGATTTGTAAGGATGTATTATTTATATTATAATGTTCGGCACCGATCATGGCGGTGATGTTGTGGTTACCGATGGATGTGGTATAGTTGAGAACTCCATTCAGCGTTCGCTGGAAGCTTTTTGCAAGCCCAAAGGAAGAGGTGCGCGCCGTATTGCTAAATGAAGGCGGATTTGCAAAAATATTGAGATAAGTTTGAGTTGCTTTTTGGAAAGATTCATTTTGATTTTCAAAATAGTAACCATTCCCTGTAAGTTTTAAATACAGTCCGGGAAGGATATCGTATTTTATAGCTGCATTGGCTGTGATCCGGTTTACTTCATTGGTTCGGGTCAGCTTATCTAACCAATACAATGGATTTCCGTCATTGATACCATTTCCCGGATTCGGTTTGGTTTTAGCTTCGTCTAACCAAGGATTAAATGTAGGCCATAACGAAAGATTTCGATACAAATTATTTACTTCAGTTCCGTTTACACCTAATTGGCTTGAAGTTGAAAAATTAACCCCGGTACTTACTTCCAATCTTTTATTCAGATTATAAGATCCATTGAAAGCCCCGGTATATCTTTTGTAATCTGACCCCACGATCACTCCATCTTCTTTGTAATAATTAAGACTTGCAAAATATTTACCTCGGTCATTGCCTCCATTTGCACTTAGGTAATGATCCTGGGTCTGGGTATTCCTGAATACTATATTTTCTACCTCCCCGCTATGGTCTCTAAATAGGATTGGTCCGGTACCGTAAGGATCAGAGATGGTATCCCATCCTTGAGATAAAAGATTTGCATTGCTGCTGTTATAGGATCTGATATCAAAGGAAGCCAGATTCGCTGCATCCGTGAGCAATCCAAATCCCCTGGATGAATTAGCCTGTGCCAGGGTTCGTTGCGAATTGAGATGACCTAACCGGGTATAATATATGTAATCACGGGCATTTACATAATGATAACCTTCTCTTCGTCTATTGGATCCAAGATTAAACTTATACGAGATTTGGGTGGTACCGGCTTTACCTTGTTTAGTGGTAATTAAAATGACTCCATTATTGGCCCTTGCCCCGTAAATAGCGGTAGAGGCTGCATCTTTCAATAACTCCACAGAGGCTATATCATCAGGGCTAATATCATTGAATGATTTAATCACGCCGTCGATCACCACCAACGGAGCACCCGGATTATTGATTGAGGCGCCTCCACGTAATAATATATAAGGAGTAGCTCCGGGTTGGCCGGTTAAGTTTACGACTTGCAAACCAGGTAAAGTACCTTGTAATGAACTACCTATATTTGCTTTGGGAGCATT
>CALMKY010000408.1 GCA_937867195.1 uncultured Saprospiraceae bacterium
CAACACGGCCAGTTACGTTATCGCAATACCAATATAAGTTTGGTGGAGTCTCGCATACCGGTGGAGTCTTGTCATCTACCAGTACATTGACCATACAATCATTGTAAAGTCTGCATGAATTACGGTTGCCTGGCTGACCAGGAGATGTATGATTGAAAATTGCTTCATATGGAGTATAACAAAGAATATAGCTTTGACCCTCACGTGAGACAGCACCTACGTAACTTGATGATAGGGTCCATACTGTAGCACCTTTTGGTTTCCAGTTCCATGGATTGCAAACAGGAGCCGGGCTTGCTGCACAATCTTTTTTACCGAGTGGGTCAAAGAATTGATAATTATGCCAAACTCTGCATACTTCAAATGTATTGTATGTAAACCAGTCATGTTCTGAGCATGGGAATACATGAGCGTCATATCTTGGAACACCACATGCTTCGTACACTCTCAATACTACCTGGTTAGTACCACACTCAGTAAGGTCGATATAATCTTTAAATATAAAGCAATTGATCCATTCTGTTAAGTAAGCATCCCATTCTACTTTATACTTCCAATAATCTGCTTTGCAATTTGCATTCCAGTAATCAGTCCATGATTTTGTAGCTTTATCAATATCAGCCATCGTAGCAACTGCAAAATGTAATACATTGCAGCAGTTATCACGGCTACCATTGTCTAAATCAACCGCATAGACTCTTGCCCAACAAGTAGCTGGATCTACGGTAGTTTGTGTAAATTCATCACAAACAGGAGTAGGAGGTGTATAATCGTATACACATACATCAAAGTATGTAGTGGTTTCATTATAACATTTATCAACTGTACGAACAGTCACCTCTGTACAACTTCCGTTAGCTGTATAATTACCAGCTGGAGAAGGAACTCTTACAGTAGCGGGAAGGCTACCGGCTAATACGGTAGGTCTGCCTGTTGCAGGATCATAAATAGTCATAGTATACGTCTGATCGTAACCACTGCAATCATCTACTTTCGGAGCAGGTAGAGTCACAGAAGCATAACAATCATGTGGGCCTGTAAATGCTGTAATATCATCCACAGAACTAACGATTGGAGCCTCTTTATCTTCCACTTTGATGTACTGTACACAGACTGTGTCTTTATTTGTACACCAGTTGGTGATTCTCCACTGACGGCGGATTTTGAATCCAAGTCCACCATCGCAGATATTGATGATTTCGTCTGAATAACCTACCGTCGTCTTACATGCACCACCGATAGCAGGGAACATGTTGATACACTTATAAGTGGTCGTGCATTTACCGTCGCTACCCAGTGTGATGACAGAGTCACCAAGTTTAGGAACGATTCTGGCTGTGTCCATTGTAAGGTTAGCATCCACGCCATTTACTTTCCACTGTGGAGTGCTGGTACGGCATTTATAATTACCATTTGCATCTTTATCATTATATAAGCTTAACAATAAAGTCGGTGAAGGATACGATGCACTTGTGGGATTATTTGAAAATGTGATTTTAGGACCATAAGCGCAAGCAATGCGGCAATTAAGCTGAATTAAATCAGGGCATTTGATTTTTTGAAGAGAATCACGAGTGATTGTGATGGTATCTCTTCCTACCGTCGTATTTCCCCAAACATCCCAGCTGCGGATCGCGCGGTATGCCTGACCGATACCTCTTACGTCTGTACAACCGTCACCCCAGATCACTAACTGAAGGGATTCAAGTTTTTGTGTACCTAATTGGCAGTTATCCTGAATTGTACCTAAAGACGTGGTCAAACTTGCTAATTGGAAGCAAGAAGCTTTACGATTCTTTACTGCCAAAACGGGAGCTGCTTTGTCTTCTACGGTTAAATAACCCCAGCAAGAATTGCCAGCTGCACCGGATACAGAATATACCTCAGTATAACCGATATCACCGCGAGCAACTGTATTCGAGCCTCCTCCCACTGTAAATGGGTGGGTAATCGTTACAGTATAAACACCTGCACAGTTAGCGCTTGGATTTGCCAATACATCTGCAGGTAAAATAGTACGAGTACATACGCCCGGATCAGCAGGCATAGATACGTTTACGTGGCCTATACAGACCAAATTACATGTGTCAGTCTGTGCATTCGCACGAGAGCCCAACACTACGAGTAGTAGGAATGCCATACACCATGATGACATTCGAGCCAATGAATGAATAGTAAAATTCGTCTTTTTCATAAAAAGATTCGTTTATTGTTTAGTTCTGGTTTAATACAAAGCTATTAAATGATCTTATTGATCGGATCAAATGAAATAAGGGGGCTATTTCAAAAGGGGGGGAACCTTTCAAGGCGTAAATATAAAAGACACACTAGAAATCCGAAAATAATTTTCACAAATTTTTAAAGATTTTTATTTCATTTTCCTTTCCCTTGAAATAGAACGAGTATTGTATATAAAATAATTTTAATATCAAGAGTTAAAGACTGATTTTCGATATAAATCAGGTCAAATTTTAATCTTTCAACCATTTGGTCAATATTAGAAGCATAGCCAAACTTTACTTGTCCCCAAGAAGTTATTCCAGGCCTGACAGTCAGTATTCTAGGATAATACGGTGCAACGTTTACGATTTGTTTGATAAAGAATTCTCTTTCGGGCCTGGGACCAACAATGGACATATCTCCTTTAAGCACATTCCAAAACTGAGGTATTTCATCCAATCTCCATTTACGCATTTTAAGACCCCAGGGTGTACATCTGGAATCGCCGTCATAAGATAATGCTGGTCCGGATTGATCTTCTGCATTTACAAACATTGACCTAAACTTAAAAATCGTAAAACTCTTTCCAAATCTACCAATTCGGCTTTGAGAATACAAAATTGGTCCGGGGGAAGAATTCTTAGTAGCGATGGCTATCAAGACAATGAAAGGAAATAAAAAAACCAATACAATAATTGACACGATCACATCCAACATTCTCTTCATCCATATCTTCCAGAGACGCATGCTGCCCAACGGCAATTCAATCAATGGTTCGCCATACACCGCATCTAATTTGATATTACCCATTAAATAATCATAAGATTCAGGAGTAATCCGAATCATCATGTGGGATGGAATAGATCTCAGCTTTGATAATATTTCATTTAAGGTGCTGTATTCGTTTTCTTCGAGAGCTACGATTACCTCATCTGCCGGACTGGATTGCAATATATGCTCTACATCAGCATAATTTCCCAACCGGATTAAACCGAGAATATTTTCTTGACCTACATAACCAATAAAATTTTGCCCCATGGAAGGAGTCTTATGATGTAGATAATTTACTAAATGGTTGGCTTTAGGTCCACTACCGATTAATAGAGTATCATAATAAATTCGACCACTTTTTAATCTGTGACTTGACCAGGTGAGAATCACCAATTTAACCAGACCGACCATACTAAAAAACAAAAGCCAATCCGGTACCCGTAGGTCAAAGCTGAATATATAACGAAGTATACCATACAAGATGAAAGATCTCAGGAACCAATTCATGAAGACCTGCATTCTGGATAAACGATATATATCCCGGGCCTCTTCGAAAACAAGTGTGTCTATCAAACTATATATGAAAAGGAGGAGATAATTCCAATATTGAAAATGCACATGCACTGAATAAAATAAAATACAAAATGCAAGTCCGACAGCCATTACGTAGAATGCTGTATCACGCAACCTTACCGATCTCATCATGGCATACTGATCACTCTTACATTATCTATGAAAAACCTACCATTTGCCTGTCCATCGGAGGATTGCATCCATAGGGCAAGTTGCAAGGCTGAATTGATTTCCATACCATCTATTTCATATAAAGGTATGTATATTTTCTTCCAATCCGTGGACGGTACCAGCGTAAGGAAATAATTTTTTTTTGATCTGGTACTGTTGATCAATCCTATGCTCAAATTGATATTGGATTTAAAATCCAATTCCAGATAGATCGAATGGACGGCGGAGGAAGATGCAACGGTAAATGATTTGGTAGCGCATTCCAATAATTTATGATCTGCCGAAACGGATCCTGTTCCCGAATAATTTCCTTCTCTAAATTCCTGACTGGTCCTGGAAACAGATGTCATCCCATCCTGATCCACATCGACTGTAAATATATTATTGGTCTCAAAAGACTCTAATAGATACGTCTGGAGACCACTCTTATATGTAAAGAATGGTTTCAAATAAATCGTATCGCTTATACCAATGGAGGCAGCTGATTTATAATTGTTCATCAATACATAAATTTCCGGCTTGGATAAAATTCCATAATTCCGAATCCCGGGATACAGGGTGATGGAATTAAACTTGCTTTGTAAAGGCATCACTCCGGGCAAGGGCATTGTACCAATGTATTGATCATCACCATAGATCCATACATCCCGGATGTTATGAGATGTAAAGGCACCATTATCACCTTTTATGGTTACTTCATTGACCAGGACATAGGACGGGCGGACCGTTTGATATTGAAACTTTGTACAAGATACTATCAGTAGTAATGAGGGTATGGCATACCAATAATATTTTGATGAATTCATGACTAATTAAGCTTGAGCACTTAGAAGTGAATTTGCTTCAATTTGTGCTAAAATTTGTTCTGCTACCTGAAGGGCGATGATGCCATCGATCAAACTTACGATTGGTTCCGTCTGGTGGATAATACTATCCGTAAAAGCATTAATTTCTGCTACAATCGCATTGGTAACGGTCGTGGAAGGTGCTTCGATGCTGATGTGTTTTACTCCATCCTTGGTATCGACTGGCCAGGTAAAGGGATGATTGTCCGGTGCACGATCGGCCATGCGTACAATCTGACTTTCTTTTTTCAATAAATCAATTCCGATATAGGCATCAGATTGAAAGATTCTCAATTTACGCATTTGCTTCAGAGAAATCCTGCTGGCAGTTAAGTTGGCAACGGTACCATTTGCAAATTCAATGCGTGCATTGCATATATCCGGTGTTTTACTCATAACCGATACGCCGCTGGCCCTGATTTCTCTAACCGGACTGTGAACCATATTCAATACCAAATCAAGATCGTGAATCATTAGGTCCATCACGACCGAAACATCTGTACCTCTGGCTTTAAACTCTGCCAAACGATGACCCTCTATAAATAATGGATTCCTGATTTGATGATATGCAGAGACAAATGCAGGATTGAATCTTTCCACATGACCGATTTGACATTTTAGTTGCGGCTGGGCTGATAATTTTAATTTCAATTGATTCGCTTCTTCCACATTCAGGGTTACCGGTTTTTCAATAAACAAGTGCTTACCAAACTCGATGGCTTTTAAGGCAATCGATAAATGGGCAGGTGTGGGAGTAATAATAAAAACTGCATCAGAAGAACGGATCAATTCTTCTTCCGATGAATACGCCGATAAATTATTATCCAGGATCACTTTGGTTTCGGCCTCTTTATCAAGGTCCCAAACTCCAATGAGCACAGCGTTTTGACTTTGCTGAATACACTGAATATGAATTTTACCTAAATGACCGACTCCAAAGAGTGCGACTTTTATTTGATCAGGCATGATTTCTATAATACATCAATACGCCACCAAAGATTGCAATCAGAATCACCAGTGCGACCGCCATTG
>CALMKY010000409.1 GCA_937867195.1 uncultured Saprospiraceae bacterium
TGGCGTGCCGGGCATCGCGCTCTATATGCAGCCGGCGCAGGACCTCACGGTGGATTCGACGGTGAGCCGCACCCAGTACCAGTTCGTGCTGCAGTCGGCGACCACCTCCGCGCTGAACGATTTCGTGCCCAAGCTTCTGACCGAATTGCAGAAGGCCCCGGCGCTGCGCAATGTTTCGACCGATTTTCTCGACAAGGGGCTGTCGGCCTATCTCACGGTGGACCGCGACACCGCGGCCAGGTTCGGCATTTCGGCCGCCACCATCGACAATGTCCTGTATGACAGTTTCGGCCAGCGCATCATTTCCACCATCTTCACCCGATGTAGATCACCTGTAAGTGATTCCATCCCAATCATATTGTGCACGTGACCATCATTGATATATTGCTCTAAGGCAGGGTAGAGAAGATGTTTCATCAGGCTGGTCTTTCCAGAGCCTGAGACACCCGTAATCACTGTAATTGTATTCAATGGGAACTTTACTTCAATATTTTGAAGATTGTGAAGGTGGGCCCCTTTGAGGATGAGTTTATCGGACCATTTGCGTCGCCATGCAGGTATTTCTATTTTCATGGTACCTTGGATATAAGATGCAGTCAAGCCGGTCTTATATTTCGGCAATTTAAAATCACTATAGCTACCGGCAAATACTACATGTCCACCATGGGTACCCGCGTTAGGACCAATATCGATGATGTGATCAGCTTCATGAATAATCTCTTCTTCATGTTCGACGACGACGACCGTATTTCCTAAATCACGCAAATCTTTCAGCACTTTAATCAATCGATCGCTATCTACCGGATGAAGTCCTACACTGGGCTCGTCCAAAATGTATAAAGCACTGGTGAGGTTGGATCCGAGCGTACGGGTAAGATTGATGCGCTGTGTTTCGCCACCACTCAGGGTAGACCCCAACCTTTCTAACGTCAAATGTTTTAATCCGAGATTGCACATAATGTCAAGTCGCTGTATGATCTCTCTGTTAATCCGATTGGCAATGGCCTGATTTTGCTTTGAATACCTAAAGGATGAAATTTTATCGCTGAGCTCATCAATTGGTAAATGAATCAAGTCCGGTAAGGCGGTATCCTGGATCTTTATGTAAGTGGCTTCTTTTCGCAATCTTCCACCCTGGCAATCAGGACAAGTGGTGCGACCACGAAACCGGGCTAACATCACGCGATTTTGTATTTTATACGTCTTCTCTTCTAACTCTTTAAAGTAGGCATGAATACCGTAGAAATACTCATTTCCATTCCACAATGTATCGTATTGGGCCTTTGTGAGTTTATTAATAGGTTTATGAATTGGGAAGTCAAAACGATGTGCATTATTGATCAATTCTTTCAACCATAATGAACCCTTCTCTCCATTCCAGCAAACAATGGCTTCTTCATAAACTGATTTGGACCGATCCGGTATGACTTTAAACGGATCAATTCCCATCACCCTGCCGTACCCTTCACATGTGGGACAGGCACCATAAGGATTGTTATAATTAAACAAATGGGGCGTGGGTTCGGGAAATGAAATTCCATCCGCCTCAAACCGGTTATTGAACCCAACCGATTCTTTCGTATCAGGATTGTAGATCACAGCATTCCCTTCTCCTTCAGCAAAAGCATTCGCTACAGAATCCGTAATTCGGTTCATCGTTTCTTCATCCTCTTTATGAACAGCAAATCGATCGATCAGGATATTGATGTCGGCGTTTTTTAGCTTAGATAATTTTTCTTTTAAAGGCCATCCTTTGGTTTTTTGTATTTCCTCGATCTGAAACAACTCATGATTTCTCATCACGCGAGTATACCCTTTTTGCAATAAGATAGACAATTCCTGATGGAGGGTACGATCATCATATTTTGTGGTCAAAGGGATCAATAAATAATATCGTATACCATCACCCTGCATGGTCAGATAATCTACGACATCTTTTACTTCATGCCGCTTGACTTCCATTCCAGAAACGGGACTATACGTCTTACCGATCCGGGCAAACAACAATCGTAAAAAATCATATACTTCCGTCATGGACCCTACGGTTGACCTTGCGTTGGAAGTGGATACTTTTTGTTCGATGGCGATGGCCGGGCGCACGTTGATGAGACGATCGACGTCTGGCCGATTGACCTTGTCGAGGAACATCCTGGCGTAGGTCGACAGGGATTCCACATAGCGCCATTGTCCCTCGGCAAAGAGGGTGTCGAAGGCCAAGGAAGATTTGCCGGACCCGGACAGGCCGGTAATCGCCGTAACCTTGTTGTGAGGGATGCGCAATGAAATGTTTTTGAGATTGTTCTGACGTGCCCCTTCGATGATCAGTTCGTCGGTTGATC
>CALMKY010000410.1 GCA_937867195.1 uncultured Saprospiraceae bacterium
TCTGCATATTTTGAGCCTGCATTAGACTATGTGATTGTTAAAATACCAAGATTTAACTTTGACAAATTTAAGGGTGCTGACAGAACTTTAGGTTTGCAGATGAAGGCTGTGGGTGAAGCAATGGGTATTGGTAGAACATTCCAAGAAGCATTACAAAAAGCTTGTCAATCCCAGGAAAACCGCCGGATGGGTCTCGGTGCTGATAAAAAAGAATGGATCCAGACCCAGGATATACTGACCAGGATGGAGACTGCTTTTGATGATCGTGTCTACCGTATAAAAGATGCAATGCGTCTCGGAGTTCCTGAAAAGACGATTCACAAACTTACTTTGATCGATCCCTGGTTTTTAAAGCAAATCAAACGTCTTGTAAAAATAGAAGATGAACTCATGCGATATAATGTCGCTGAAGACATACCCGGTGATTTTCTTCGTAAGATGAAAGAAATGGGTTATACCGATGGACAGATAGCCTGGTTATTAAGGATCAATGAAAAAGATGTCTACAAACATCGAATGAAGCTGGGCATCAGGCGGACTTACAAAATGGTGGATACCTGTGCCGCTGAATTTGAAGCAAAGACCCCCTACTTTTACTCTACTTTCGATCATGAAAACGAATCAATCCCAAGTGATAAAAAGAAAATCATCGTGCTGGGTTCAGGGCCAAACCGGATAGGCCAAGGCATCGAGTTTGATTATTGTTGTGTGCACGGTCTGATGGCAATTAAAGAAGCCGGCTATGAAGCCATCATGGTCAATTGCAATCCGGAAACTGTTTCGACCGATTTTGATGTGGCGGATAAACTTTATTTCGAGCCGGTTTACTGGGAACATCTCAAAGAAATTCTGGAGCTGGAAAAACCCGAAGGTGTCATTGTGCAATTAGGTGGTCAGACAGCACTTAAATTAGCTGAAAACATGTACAATGATGGCATTCAGATCATCGGCACATCTTATAATAGTCTTGATATTGCTGAGGACAGGGGAAGGTTTTCCGATTTATTAAAAGAATTAGGCATTCCGTATCCTGAATATGGTACAGCCCGGGATGCCGATGAAGCTTTGTTGGTTGCAAAAAAGACCGGATATCCTGTATTGGTCCGCCCCTCTTATGTACTCGGTGGTCAAAAGATGCGTATAGTCATTAACGATGAGGAACTCGAGCATCATGTGCTGACGATATTTAAACACATGCCTGAAAATAAAGTATTGATAGACCAATTCCTGGAAAGAGCGAAAGAGGCAGAGATCGATGGAATTTTTGATGGGGACGACTTCCATATCATGGGTGTGATGGAACATATCGAACCGGCAGGTATTCACTCAGGTGACAGCAATGCTGTCTTACCTCCCTATAGTCTTACTGAAAAAGAAATATCGACCATGGCGGTATATGCAGAACGCATTGCAAGATCTCTGGAAATTAAAGGTCTGATCAATATTCAGTTTGCTATCAAAGACCATAATGTCTATGTGATCGAAGCTAATCCGCGTGCATCCCGGACAACTCCTTTCATAGCTAAGGCCTACCAGGTACCGTATCTCAATATTGCTACCCATGTCATGCTAGGAAATAAAAAACTCAAAGATTTTGATATTATCAAAAAGCTGGAAGGGTATGCTATCAAAGTACCGGTCTTCTCTTTCGATAAATTCCCTCATGTAGATAAACAATTAGGGCCGGAAATGAAAAGCACCGGCGAAGCCATATATTATATCAAGGATTTAAAGGATCCTTATTTTAGGAAATTAGTGAGCGAAGCGAGTATGTATTTGAGCAGATAGCTTATTTTTGCAGACTGATTACTCAATCACTTGTTTGGGAATTCGCTTGTATTGAAAAAATGGGGCATTAGCTCAGCTGGCTAGAGCGTTTGCATGGCATGCAAAAGGTCATCGGTTCGACTCCGATATGCTCCACTAAACTTACCAGGATGAACACCTATTTCGGATACGTTCTGTATTCTGCTATACTTGATAAATATGATGTCGGTTGTACAGAAAATTTAGATCGAAGAATCCAACAACATAATGATGGCATGTCTCATTTTACTTCTAAAGCAAACGACTGGGTTTTAAAATATTCTTGTGCTTTTGATAGCCGAAACGAAGCTCTCATTTGGGAATCTTCTATCAAAAAAAAGAAAAGTAGAAAATATATTGAATTTTTGATTGGCTCTGCCGGTTAGAGAGTTTGCATGCTCCGAATACTTTCGTAGAAGAGGTTCCCGAAAGCTTTCGGGACGATATGCTCCACTTAAACTCAAGAAGATGAACACCTATTTCGGATACATTTTGTATTCTCCTAATCTCAATAGATATTATGTTGGCAGTACTGAAAATTTAGAGCGAAGAATAATACAACACAATGAAGGCTTTTCCTCCTTTACCTCTAAAGCCAATGATTGGGTGATAAAATATTCCCTGAAATTTAATAGTCGAAATGAAGCTCTCAAATGGGAAGCTTTTATCAAAAAAAAGAAAAGCAGAAAATATATTGAATTTTTATTTGCTCAGCCGGTTAGAGAGTTTGTTTTCTCCGAATGCTTTCGGAGAAAGGTTCCCGAATGCTTTCGGGAAGATATGCTCCACTAAACTTATCAGGATGAACACCTATTTCGGGTACTTGCTGTATTCTCCCATCCTAAATAAATATTATGTCAACTATTTCTAGTTTTGAAAAATCTACCACATGGATTTTTTGGAATTAAAGGGATAGGCAAAATAATTATTTTAATTGCCATTGGAATTTGCTTTTATAAATAGAAAATTTCGCGATTAAGCCGTAATGGTAATGATCCTTCGTTTGATCCGTTGAAACCGGTCCGATGTACAAGTAAATAAAATGACAGCAATAATAAAAAACCGCTTGATTGGGTAACGATTTAATAGACTTATTACACTACCTTAGTAACCAAAACTTAAAACCTACTAAATATGTCTACCAGTACCAAATCTCCGGACTTCTTGAATTTACCCGGAAAACAATCCTTTCCCTTTGAGTATGGAAAAGTATTGCTGTTTGATGAATTAAAATTGAGAGCCTACAAACAACAAATTGAATTATATCAATCAAAAGATTATGTTGCTAAAAACCCAAATACGGCGGCCTTCCAGGCTCTGGAAGCATCAGAAAAAAAAATCCAGACTAGCATAGAAGCTGAAAATAAAAGAGATGCGTTTTATACCCAGGAATCTATACACAGATATTTTGGTTTGAAAGGTCAGCTAAAATATTATGGTTTTGGGGGTTGGCTTATTTCTCTTTTTTTATCTGATAAAATTCAAAAACAAAATTAATTATGGCCAGTCCTTGTCCTAAAACCCCGCCTTGTTATTTTGGATTGAATGACACCGCGTATGCTGCAGATGCATTCCAAAATGTTGCTTCTGCCAATCAATCCAGCTTAGAAATTTGGGATGGAAATGATAAAGCTCCCATTGTTAAATATGATTCAGTTCAAATTACAGATCCATCGAATCCAACGCAATATTTCCATTATTTATTCATAGATCCTGAAAAATATGATATTGAAAAAATAATAAGAGAGAATAAAGGAAAATATATCATTTATAAAATGGGAGCACTGGACAAGGGAATACCCGTGAACCTTACTTATCGGCTAAAATTGTGTTAGATTCATATTCTTTAACCTTCA
>CALMKY010000411.1 GCA_937867195.1 uncultured Saprospiraceae bacterium
TCAACTCAATGACTGGAGTATAAGTAAAGAAAAAATCGCCTTATTGGCTCAGTCTACAGAGCATCGATTGGGTACTCCTTGCGGACTCATGGATCAGTATGCCAGTTTGTTTGGAAAACAGGATAGTTTTTTGCTCATTGATTTTAATGGAATGAAGGTAAAGCCTATTCAGGTTAATCTGAAAGACTTTGGTTTGTTATTGATCAATACAAACGTACATCACCAATTGACCGATGGAGGCTATGCCAGACGCAGACGGGAAGGGGAATCGGCTCTTGAGACGCTCAAATCATTTTATGGGAAAAGAGGTAATTACCGTGACTTTTCTCTGGACGAATTGACAGGAATGCCTTTGTTTGATGAAACTGAGTTTAGAAGGGCCCGCCATGCCATCAGTGAAAATAAAAGGGCACTTCAATTTGTCGATGCCATTGAGTCCGGCGATGTTGCGACCGCGGGAAAATTGATGTATCAATCACATGCAAGTTTGAGGGATGATTATCAGGTGTCCTGTGAAGAAGCTGATATTATCGTGGCGCATGCTCAGGAGCATTCCGTAACAGGTGCGCGCATGATGGGTGGAGGTTTTGGAGGTTGTGTATTGTGTTTGATTAAAAAAGATATTGAAAATCAATTTATCGAAACTTTGATACCTTTATATAGAAGCCGATTTGGTTTTTCACCGGAAGTAATTCAAGTAAACTTAGGCGAACAGTCCGTTACTCGAATGCCTCATTAATCAGTTTAAAATGATCTTAGTCATCCATGGTACCAATCGTATTACTTCTCAAAGCAAACCGGTCAGCGATTTTGTAGTGAACTATCTGGTCTCTAAATTTCCGGATTCCATTCAATTAATTGATTTAAGTACTATCCCCATGACGGCTTTTGCTTCCGAAATCATGTACCATACCGATACCATCAGTGATGAAATAAAAAAATTACAGCTTGAATACTTAATTCCCGCCGAGAAATTCATTTTTGTATCTCCCGAATACAATGGAAGCATTCCAGGCATATTAAAGTTGTTTATCGATGCTTGTTCGATTTCCGATGCGCGAGCAAGTTTTTATCATAAGAAAGCTTTATTGATTGGTGTGGCTTCCGGTCGGGCCGGTAACTTAAGAGGTCTTGATCATCTGGCAGCCGTATTGATGTATATGAATATGGTGATTTATCCCAATAAACTTCCTATTTCACGCATTGAAAGTTTAATGGATTTTAATCAGAATCTTACCGATGAATCAACGATCAAAGTAATTTCAAAATTGATTGATGAATTTTTGGAGTTTTGAGCGACAAAAAAAATTCATAATTTTTCCAGAGTTTCAATTAATTGAAAATTATCGCTAACATCCTGGTTTGATTTTTAGAGTTCATTCGTTTATCCAGGCATCTAAACTCATCGTGCTATGGATAAAATATTTACCAGGCTCACTTCGGCCTACGGTTGCCATTTCATGGTAAGCATCGTGTTCAAAATACAAAGCTATGTTTTCATGAATGCATCGATCCAGGACCTTGATCTTTTCCTGCAATGTAATCAATGGCAACATATCGTACGACATAATATAGGGTAGGGGAATATGATGGACAGAAGGAAATAGATCAGCGGTATAAAGAAGTTTTTTATTGTCTTGATAAGTCACCAACGGAAGAATCATTCCTTTTGAATGTCCATCCACTTGAATGAAATCTATACCTGGCAAAATATTTCCGTCAATATCTTTTAAAAAATGAAGATACGGTTCGAGAGGCATGATATTTTCTTTCAGGTAAGAGGCTTTTTCGCGAGCATTGGGAATGAGCGCATTCTCCCATTGGTCTTCGTGCACATAATAGATAGCTTTCCGGAACGTGGGCAGAATAAGTTCTTTGTCCTTTATCAAAGCCCCCCCCACATGATCAAAATGCAAATGCGTGAGGATTACATCCGTAATGGCATCAGCTTCTATACCTTGCCGTTGAAGAGCTTCCTGAATCAAAGCATCTCCCGACGGTTCATAATAATTGTAAAACTTTGCATCTTGTTTATTACCTAAACCGGTGTCAATAAGAATTTTACGATCATTTTGTTCAATATACAAGCATCTCATGGTCCAGGTGCATAGATTATTATCATCCGAGGTCATCAGTTTTGACCAAATTCGTTTTGGCACCACTCCAAACATGGCCCCACCATCCAATTTAAAATAGCCCGCGACGATAGATTTTAAAATCATAGTGATTTATTAAAATGAATCATTTGCAGTGCTGACAAAGCCGCTTCCCCACCTTTATTCCCGAATTTTCCTCCGGATCGTTCTTGAGCCTGGGCAAGATTATGGGTAGTCAACACACCAAAAATCACTGGAACATTTAATTTAGTATTGAGTGTCATGATTCCTTCTGCAACCGCCTGGCTTATATAGATATCATGGGGAGTATCACCTTTGATCACACATCCCAGGCAGATAACCGCATCCGGCTTAAGCTTTTTAATGATCTGTTTTGCACTGAAGACCAATTCAAATGCACCAGGGACTAAATGATGACTAATATTGGATTTTTTAATTTTATTTTTTAGTAAAGTATCCACAGCACCCTGTTCCAATTTTGAAATAATATCCCGGTTCCAGGAGGTGGAGATAATGGCTATTTTATAACGTACATGTTTACTTGTATCTAATTTGGCCGGTTTAAAATTTGATTGATGACTCATTTCAATTATATCTCTTGATTTTTATTCCAATCCCATAATACGATATGCCAAAGTTCTCCCTGATCATTGGTAAAAGATTTAATGATTTCAAATCCTCTTCTCAAATGGGCATGCAAAGATCGTTGATTGTTATCTGATACATCCGTAACACAATAGGGATATTTACGGTTTAATAAGCTCATATGTCCATATAGTTTTCCTGCAAGATTCTGGCCACGATAACCTTTTGCGACACATAATTGTCCACAAACCAGGTAATTGGAATCTTTTAA
>CALMKY010000412.1 GCA_937867195.1 uncultured Saprospiraceae bacterium
CGGATGGCGGCAATCGGTAATATTAAATCACCCACAATGGTCTTATCAGGTCTCAATCCCCCGCACTTACCTAAAAAAATACATGCTTTCGGTTTGATCGCAGACAACAGATCCATGATGGTGGCTGCATTGGGACTCCCCATACCAAAATTAATGATGGTAATGTTTTCCGCTGTAGCACTGTCCATCGGTCTATCACCCCCTTCCACCGGTACGTGATGCCATTGAGCAAACAATTCAACATAATTATTAAAGTTTACAAGAATGATGTATTCACCAAATCGCTCTAGCGGCACACCGGTATACCGGGGAAGCCAATTGTCTACTATTTCTTTTTTTGATTTCATCTGGAGTATAAAGATAATAAAACAATTTTTTGATCCGGTTTCAACGGAACACAGAGTCCAATAAACATATTAAATTTTTCTATAATATAATTTTTCTTATTTTTACTATCCGAAATATCATGTCGTCCACTTTATGTTAAAAATAGATCATATCGGAATCGCAGTAAAAAATTTAAGCATCGCCCGGGAAGTGTATTCCAGTTTATTGCAAGTTGAGCCTTTTAAAAAAGAAATCGTAGAAAATGAACAGGTCACTACATTATTCTATCAAACCGGAGAATCCAAGATAGAATTGCTCGAATCCAATTCCGAATTAAGTCCTATCAGGAAGTATATTGAAAAAAAAGGAGAAGGCATTCATCATATTGCGTTCGAGGTACAGGACATTCATGAATCCATTCAATATTATAAAAGCCATGGTTTTACCTTTATAGATGAAAATCCGCGCAAAGGAGCCGATCATAAACTCATCGTATTTATGAACCCTAAAGAAGCTCATGGGGTACTGATAGAGCTTTGTCAATCCATCAAATCATAGTGCACGAATTACTTTTAAGTCTGGGAGGATTGTTGGCCGGAATGATCAATACACTGGCCGGAAATGGCACGGTGATCACCATGAGTCTTTGTACCGAAATCATCGGTCTTTCCCCCAGCATAGCCAACGGTACAAATCGCCTTGGTGTCCTGACTCAGAGTATTACCGGCAGCTATGGATTGTACAAAAGAAAAAAGTTGTTGCTACAGGGGACGTATCAGGCCATGGAATGTATGATGGCAGGCGCCATTTTGGGCATTTGGATTGCAACGGTTATCAACGATGCCATGTTTAGAAAAATCTATCCCTGGTTTCTGGTTTTTGTATTTGTTGTACTGATTTTGCGACCCGAACGTTGGCTAAAACCTGCAACAGACTTAGATTACAAACCACCTTTTTATATCTGGTTTATTTATTTTTTAGTAGGTATCTATGGCGGTTTGATCCAATTAGGCGTAGGAGTATTCTTTTTAGCTGCAACGATTATGCTGCATCGATTGCCCTGGAGTCATGCCAATGCAGCCAAGATTTTTGTGGTAGGACTATTTACTATTATCGCCGTGATTGTATTTTCTAGAAAGGGATTGTTTGATCTGCATACGGCCATCTTTCTTGCCATAGGTCAATCCCTGGGTGCCTGGTTGGCGGTACGGTATTTACATCATTTGCCTCAAGCTCACAAGATAAGTTATTATATTTTATTGGCTGTAACCGGTGCTACGATTTTGAAGCAGTTTTTGTGGTAATGGATTTGCTTGCTTCCATTGCCAAAAAACATATATAAAGACCCTAAATATATTATTTTTGTCCAATATGTCTGTTAAAGGGTACCTGGTATCGCTATCGTTTTTCTTAGCATCTTGTGCGACGTCGACTTATATTTCCAAATCATCCATCGATCACGTCATCAGGCAAAATACTTTTATCCAAAATAAACTGGATAGCTTTCCTCAATACGAAACCCAGCTCATCTATATCCAGATCGATCGCGATCAGAACAATAATCCGAGTTTTAAAAAATTTAGCTGGAATGAAAATCCTGAGTATTATTTCTATCCGGCCAGCATGGTCAAGATGCCCGTCGCGTTAGTCGCCACGGATAAATTGAATAAAATCCGCAAAAGAGGAATTGATATAGACCTATTTACGCCTATGTTTACAGATAGCACCCAACCCCCTCAGACTCCTGTCTATCGGGATACGACATCCTGGAATGGATTACCGTCTATCGGCCATTATATTAAAAAAATTTTTTTG
>CALMKY010000413.1 GCA_937867195.1 uncultured Saprospiraceae bacterium
ATGGGTATGAACATTGATTGGTTAGACGGCTTACAAAATCGAGGTTTTACTTTCACCAATCCTAATGCTAAGTCGACTTGCGGCTGTGGTAGCTCGTTTTCGGCCTAGGCACTAAATTTTTCATTCAAATTTTCCAAGGATCTTTACATAGCTGAGTCCTGGTATTCTTTCAGATATCTTTTATAAAATTTTCATATCGTATTTTTGCTATGATGGAGGCAGAACAGTACGATAACATAGATCAGCAAAACGACGACTTACAGGACCAGTTGGTCATACAAGTAGATCGCAATCAGTCTCCTTTGCGCATCGATTCCTATCTCAATGACCGGATCAAAAACGTATCCCGTACCCGTATTCAAAACGGTATTAAATCAGGTGCCGTTCGGGTCAACGGCAAACAGGTAAAATCCAATTATAGAGTAGCCCCTCAAGACGAGATCTCGGTAGTAGTACCTCATCACGAATCCTATGAAATCATCCCTGAAGACATACCACTCAATATAACCTATGAAGATGAAGATGTATTGGTGGTCAATAAACCGGCTGGAATGGTAGTACATCCGGGTGTGGGTAATCCAAGAGGTACTTTGCTTAACGGTTTGGCGTATTATTTAAAACTGGATCCATTTGATATCAAAAACAGCGAAAATTTCAGTTACGAAAGATTGGGATTGGTGCATCGTATTGACAAAGAAACTTCGGGCTTGCTGGTTATCGCGAAGACAGACTATTCCCTGAGTCATCTCGCCAAGCAATTTTTTGATCATACTACATCAAGAAAATACATTGCTATGGTCTGGGGGGAGCCCGAATCAGAACATGGCACTGTTAACAAGTTTATTGGTCGCAGTACTCGCAACCGGCAGTTGTACACGGTGTATCCTGATGGTGATCAGGGTAAGCATGCAGTTACTCATTGGTCAATGTTGGAAAGATTATATTATGTATCCCTTCTGGAATGTGTTTTGGAGACAGGGCGTACGCATCAAATCAGAGTGCATATGCAAAGCATAGGTCATCCGGTTTTCAACGATGAACGATATGGGGGTGACAAAATATTAAAAGGTACCATTTATTCTAAATACAAGCAATTTGTAGAAAATTTGTTTGCAGGATTCCCTCGGCATGCTTTACATGCTAAGACGCTGGGATTTACTCATCCGGTTACCGGCAAGCGCATGGAATTTGACAGTCCCTTGCCGCCAGAATTTGAAAGCCTCGTTGACAAGTGGAGAAATTATGTAAAACACCAAAAACAATTGCAATCATGACTTTACAGGAAAGAATTGATGTTTTAGATAGGGTTGGTCAGAAAATTATTGTTAACCTGGATCAATTGGAGGCTTTATTTTTAAAAGCAAAATCCGAAAACGTTTGGTTTGACAGGAATTTGGTCAAAAGATCATTAGAAAATATTGCCCTTCAATACCTGGATGGTCAGAGATTGATAAATTGGAGCGGTCCATATGAGAATAGGCAAATAGCTAAAAAAGTCGGTTTGGTATTGGCAGGAAGTATTCCATTGGTAGGAATTCATGATATAATTTCTGTATT
>CALMKY010000414.1 GCA_937867195.1 uncultured Saprospiraceae bacterium
CAGGGAGCTAAATATCTCGAGAAACCATCAAAAGGTCGTGGAGTATTGCTCGGCGGTGTTCCTGGAGTACCTCCTGCAAAAGTCCTAATCCTGGGTGGTGGCATCGTCGGCACTCAGGCCGCTAAAATGGCCGCAGGATTAGGCGCTCAGGTTACCATCTTAGATGTAAACCTTAATCGACTGCGCTATCTCGATGATATATTACCGGATAATGTATCGACCATGTATAGCAACGAATACAATATCCGCAAACTCATTACAGATCATGATTTAATCGTAGGGGCTGTCCTGATTCCGGGAGCTAAAGCACCTCATCTCATCACCCGGGATATGCTCAAATTTATGAGGCCGGGTACCGTGATAGTCGATGTTGCTGTAGACCAGGGAGGTTGTATCGAGACTTGCAGGCCCACCACACATGCAGATCCTACATTTATCATCGATGATGTAGTGCATTACTGCGTCGCGAATATGCCCGGTGCTGTACCCTACACTTCGACCATCGCGTTGACCAATGCAACCCTTCCATATGCGATACAACTGGCGAATAAAGGATGGAAAAAAGCATGTATCGAAAATCTTGGATTACGAAAAGGTCTCAATATTGTCAATGGCACTGTAGTGTATCAGGGAGTTGCACAGGCTTTTGACCTTCAGTATGAACCTGTTGAGACGGTATTGGCTCCATAATAGAATCGATTGCAAAATCATCCGGATAACCTACATTTAATTGTAAACCGACAGAATCCTCAGCATCTATTTTTTTTGTTAATGACAATATCTTGCTTGCATATGACATTATATAGATATTATATTTAGCAAACCTATTTATTAATTCTTAAATCTTCCGAAAGATGCATATAACATTTGATGAATTAAGACAAATTAAACACAGTTTGCCCACCGGTGGAGTTTCCATGATCGCTCATGAACTCAATGTGGATGAGCAGACGGTCCGTAATTATTTTGGTGCTAAAAAATTTGTTGATGGTAAAATTGTCGATCAACATATACAGCCTGGCCCGGATGGCGGATATGTCGAATTAGAAGATCTTTCTATTTTATCGAAAGCCAAAGAATTAATATCGCAATTTAAACAGACAGTTGCTTAAGGCATTCATTATTTAAAATCAGAAGAATATATTCTGTATCCGAAAGGTTCCAGTATCCCGTGCCTTTCATACATTAAGTTTATTTTCTCTTTTGTGAAGATATTTTCATATATCCCTTCACTGAGATTTTCTATTTGAAATGACTGCGCCTCGTGACTTAAATTTACCATGACCATATAGTCCTGATCATTGAGTTTGCCAACATGAAACCCTAAAATTTGCGGATTTTTTATCAAATCAAAATGTATCACGGGACTTCCAAAATCTGATAACCATTTGTTTGAATTCCGGAATTGTAATAATGTAAGATAAAAATCATTTAATACCGGTATGGAGGTATCCCAATGAATCAGGTCTTTATCGAAAAATTTGAGTCTGTGGTATGTGGGTAATTCCTGGCCGGAATAAATCAACGGCAGACCTCCCGGTAAAAGAATTGAAAGAACCGCATAGGCTTTCGCACAGTCCCCGTAGCGTTCATATTCTGTACCATTCCAGCTATTTTCATCATGATTGGATGTGAATAGCAAATTTCTATTCAGGTGTATCCTATGGATATATCGCCAATACAAGTCCTGCAATGGGTACTTGCCTGATTGATGACGATAAACTTCCTTGGTAAGATGCATCCATTCCCATCCATACATCATATCAAATACCTGGAGATAGGTGGGATCTTCACATTCGGCAAGCCAGATCATCGGTTTGACTTTATCCAATGTTGTACGAGCCTGATCCCAGAAATCCAACGGGACCAACATCGCCATATCA
>CALMKY010000415.1 GCA_937867195.1 uncultured Saprospiraceae bacterium
AAAACAATTGAGGCTGATATTTTTCAACTAGTTCAATATCTCTCAATAACCAATCATTCATGTATTCCATCGATGGACTCTCATTTTCTTCCCTGGCCGGACCATAGAAATCATTGTATTGATTTGATAAGATATCCGAATTTATTTTTCTACCACCATTCATAAAAAACCAATGTTCGATACGATGGGATGAAAGACCGAAGACCAATCCTTGTTTTTTAGTTTCTTCTGCTAATTCACCTATTACATCACGATGAGGCCCCATTTCAAATGCATTCCATTTGGATAAAGCAGACCGATACATTTGAAAACCGTCATGATGTTCAGCAACCGGCACTACATATTTTGCTCCGGCATTTTTAAATAATTGAACCCAGGCTTTGGGATCAAATTTATCCGCTTTAAATAACGGAATAAAATCTTTATAACCAAAGCTATCTTGCCGTCCATATTTTTTTAAATGGTAATTGAATTCATCTGTACCTGTCCGGTACATATTCCGTGGATACCATTCATTAGAAAAAGCCGGTACAGAATAGACGCCCCAATGAATGAAAATTCCAAATTTTGCATCGCGAAACCAATCGGGTGTCTGGTATTTTTTTAAAGACTCCCAGTTGGCTTGGAACCGATCCTGACATACGGCATAAAGGTGGAAGCCGGTGAATGCAAGGACAAAAAACAGATTCTTCATTTTGTAAAATACTAAATTCTGTTATTATGTAGTAGAAAGGAAAAAATAAACTTGAGGAATGAAATGACAATTCTGTTTAAGTCATCATCACAAGGTTAATCATTTCATCAAAGATCTCATGGTTTCTCCGATTTCGGCTGGCGTTTTTACTACAGTTATACCACAATCCGCCATGATGTTCATCTTGGCTTCTGCCGTATCTGCAGCACCGCCGATGATGGCTCCTGCATGACCCATTTTACGACCTTTGGGCGCAGTCTGGCCTGCGATAAATCCAACTACAGGCTTCGTACCATTCTCTTTAATCCAATGAGCTGCATCTGCTTCCATACCGCCACCAATCTCGCCGATCATAATGATGCCATGGGTATCGGGATCAGCCATCAAAAGCTGAACAGCTTCTTTGGTCGTGGTGCCGATGATGGGATCCCCTCCAATACCGATACAAGTCGATTGACCCATGCCTGCTTTAGTTACCTGGTCGACCGCTTCATACGTCAATGTACCTGACCTGGATACAATGCCAATATGCCCTTTTTTGTGAATAAAGCCAGGCATGATGCCCACTTTCGCTTCATCGGGAGTAATAATCCCCGGACAATTAGGTCCGATCAACCGGCAGGGAAAATCTTTGATGTATTCTTTGACTTTTATCATGTCCTGTACGGGAATACCTTCCGTGATGCATACGATGACGCCGATGCCTGCCGCTGCACTCTCCATGATCGCATCTGCGGCAAAAGCAGGAGGCACGAAAATAATAGAAACATTTGCGCCTTCGGCATTGACAGCATCGATTACATTATTAAACACCGGTCTGTCTAAATGTTTGGTACCTCCTTTGCCTGGAGTAACACCTCCGACAACATTGGTTCCATATTCTATCATTTGGCTCGCATGAAATGTACCTTCTTTACCGGTAAATCCCTGAACAATAATTCTGCTTGTTTTATTTACTAATACACTCATTGTTTTGTTTTTAATGACTCCTCAAAGATGAAGAGATCTTCGTTTTCTTTATGCATATAATATTTTTCCCTGGCATACTTTTCTTTGTTTTGATCCAGATCCATTTTATCTTTTTGAGCCTCTACAATTTGCTTTTTGAGATTCTCCTTTTCTTTCTCTAGCCGATGGATTGACTGAGAAAGCTGAAATTGGTTGATCCATTTATTTTTGTCAAAGAAAATCATCCACACAAAAAATGCTACACCGGTAATTACATATCGATTGAGCAAATTTTTCTCAGGAATGATATTGGATACCTGAGATTTTAATTGAGACCAAATTTCATGCATACTTTTATCTGAATTTGAAACTCAAATATATTAAATAAATATTTAATATAAAAATCCCGAAAATTGAAGGTTTAAATCGACATAAAAGCTTTTCCCGGATACACTGCTGATTCTCCGAGTTCTTCCTCGATGCGAAGCAATTGATTGTATTTAGCCATGCGGTCGGTACGAGATCCTGAACCGGTCTTAATCTGCCCGGTATTCAATGCAACTGCTAAGTCTGCAATAAATGTATCTTCCGTCTCTCCCGATCTATGACTCATGACACTGGTATAGGCGTTGCGGGTCGCTAATTGTACCGCATCGATCGTTTCGGATAAAGTACCGATTTGATTTACCTTAATTAAAATCGAATTGGCTGCGTCACTATCAATCCCTTTTTGTAATCGATCGGTATTGGTCACAAAGAAATCGTCCCCTACGATTTGAATTTTTTGTCCCAATTCTTTTGTCATTTTCGTCCATCCCGCCCAATCATCTTCATGGAGGCCATCTTCAATTGAAAGGATAGGGTATTTATTCACCCAATCTTTCCAATAGGCAATCATACCATCTGTAGTTAATTCCCTTTTATCTGATTTTTTAAATACATACTATTGCTTTTCTTCATCCCATAATTCAGAGGTTGCAGCGTCCATAGCGATGGCAACATCAACACCTGGTTTATAGCCTGACTTTTCGATAGCTGCGAGGACTGTTTCAATGGCTTCGTCATTGGATTGCATGTTCGGTGCAAAACCTCCCTCGTCCCCTACGTTGGTGCTGTATCCTTTTGATTTTAGTACGGTCTTTAAATTGTGAAACACTTCGACACCCATTCGCAATGCTTCACTAAAAAAATCTGCCCCGATGGGTATAATCATAAATTCCTGGAAATCGATTTTATTATCAGCATGTGCCCCTCCATTGAGGATATTCATCAGTGGCACCGGCATGACGTGTGCATTGACACCACCGAGGTATCTGTACAAGGGCTGTTTTAACTCTAGCGCTGCTGCTTTAGCCACCGCCATGGATACTCCTAAGGTAGCATTGGCACCTAGTTTGGATTTATTATAAGTACCATCCAGCTCGATCAGCAATTGATCTACATATTTTTGGTCGTATACATCGACACCGATGAGTTCTTCACGAATGATTTCTTCAACATTCTGACAGGCTTTGAGTACCCCCTTACCCTGGTATCTTTCTTTATTCCCATCACGTAGCTCCACCGCTTCGTGTTTTCCGGTAGAAGCACCGGAGGGCACTGCGGCCCGGCCAATGATTCCATTTTCGGTCTCTACATCTACCTCTACAGTAGGATTTCCTCTGGAATCCAGAATTTCTCTGGACCTGATATCGACTATAACACTCATAAAAACTATTAGGATTTGTATTTATTAATTTCTGAAATAAAATGATCAAATAAGTAATGAGAATCGTGTGGTCCTGGCGAAGCTTCCGGGTGATACTGTACAGAAAAAGCCGGTTGATTTTTTAATCTTATTCCCTCGATGGTCTCATCATTCAAATTCACATGCGTAACTTCTATCATGTCTGTCCTTTTTTTTATAATCTCCGGATCAACACAGAAGCCATGATTTTGGGATGTAATCTCACATTTACCGGTTAAGAGGTTTTTGACAGGATGGTTGATTCCACGGTGACCATGATGCA
>CALMKY010000416.1 GCA_937867195.1 uncultured Saprospiraceae bacterium
GTATTCTCGATATGCTTTTTTGTATCGGCCCTCAATTAAAATATCTTATTCCGTCTTCCCGATAATCTCTGGAAATGTGCCGATATTTATATCAAATTTCAGTTAGTGAACATTTTTAAATTTAATCCAAAGCTGGATGTCTATCAGTCATTAATAGACGAAGCCGTTAAAAATCTGCATGACCTTACCCAGGAAATTCGTCACAAAGAATTGATGGATACAGTCTCTGATTTACGCGATCGCATCCGTGAGCCATTTATGTTTGTCGTGGTAGGTGAAGTCAAAGCAGGTAAAAGCAGTTTTATAAATGCTTTATTGCAAGCCGACCGCGAAATCTGTAAAGTGGCCCCGATGCCAATGACCGATACCATTCAACAAATATTGTATGGCCCCGAAGAAACTGAAGTTTTCATCAACCCCTATTTTAAAAGAATTTTCGTTCCCGCTGAAATCCTGAAAGAAATAGCCATTGTCGATACACCCGGTACCAATACGATCGTAGCGCATCATCAGGAAATCACCGAACGCTTCATCCCCTCCTCTGATCTCATTGTATTCGTATTTGAAGCCAAAAATCCTTACCGGCAATCTGCCTGGGACTTTTTTGATTATATTAAAGAAGAATGGCGTAAGAAAGTCATTTTCGTCCTTCAGCAAAAAGATCTCATGACTGCATCAGACCTGGCGATCAATATCCAGGGCGTCAAAGACTATGCGCAAAAAAAAGGTTTGAATCAAGCGTTGGTATTCCCTACGTCAGCTAAACTTGAAATCGAAAAATCCTATGACGAAAGCGGTTTTATTCCCCTCAGACTATTTATTAATGACAACATCCTCAAGGGAAAAGCTCCTTTCATCAAATTGTTCAATAACCTATCCACGGCCCAAAATATTAATGAACGTATTTACCAGGGAATTCTGGATCGTAAAGAACAATATATCTACGATCTTAATTTCCGTAATGATATAAAGAAAACACTCGATGAACAGGAAAGCAAATCGAAATCACAAGTCAACACGCTAGTAGATAATTTACTTGCCGCGTACGATCGCGCTGCTTTGAAAACAGAAAAAGAACTTGACGCAGGACTTGGTGTCTTTACCATGGTACGCAGAAGTGTCATGTCTGTATTCAGCAAAGGAAGCTCCGTAAAAGACTGGTTGAGCGGTGTATTATCCAATCTTGAAAAAGATCTTCAAATCGAGCTCCAAAGTAAATTATCAGGTGGAATAACGGATATCGCAGATAATGTACAACAAATGGGAAAAATTATTGACCTGAAAATAAGAAACAGTCGTACGATTCTGAGGGATAATCATGAATTGTTTGCAGAAATCGCGGAGCGCAGAGCCAACGTGTTTCGTGATCTTCAGGATGCATTTACTACTTTCTTAAATAAATCAGAAAACTTTAGCCAGGCCGATATGTTTCCAGGTAATGAAAAATTGGCACCTCAGATCGCCGGGGGAACCGGCATGGGAATCGTCGGGATTGTTTTAGCCGCCATTACCAAGGGAACCATTTTTGATGTGACCGGCGGAGTCATATCCGGACTAGGGTTTTTATTTGCAGGAGCATTGGCAGTCTTTCAAAAGAAAAAATTTATGGATTCATTTAAAAAAGAAATCAATAAAGGCAGAAATGAATTGGAATCCGAAGTACAATCAAAGCTCAACGACTACATCATCCAGATTCGTAAAAAAATAGAATCTTCCTTTAATGAATTTGATGGTTTGCTGCAATATGAAGAAGCCCAACTGAAAAAATTAGACCTGAGCCATGATAAAATCAAATCAGATCTTTCTAAACTGGAAAGTGAATTAAAACAATACGCCTTGTAAAGCAATTCGAAAGCAAACGCATGTCATCATGTAAAAATTTCATCACTTCATCGCTTGCATCCTTCACCAATCATCAATTCAATATATTTTTGTAAATGCAGAAGAAAATAGCTGTAATTCCCGGTGATGGTATAGGTCCGGAGGTAATCGCTCAGGCTATCAAAGTATTGAAAGCGATCGAAAGGAAATACCATCATGAATTTGAACTCAATGAATACCTGATCGGTGCTGCGGCCATGGATCAAAAACTACCTCCCTTACCTAAGGAGACACTTGAATCCTGTCGTCGTGCCGATGCGGTCTTATTTGGTGCAATAGGCAGTCCACGGTATGATTCAGATCCTCATGCTATCCTCCGGCCAGAGCATGGACTCATTCAATTGCGCAAAGAACTCGAACTGTATGCAAACTATCGCCCGATTAAATCTTACCGAAAGTTATACAATCTTTCCCCCCTAAAAGAAGACTTTGTACAAAATATAGATTTGATCATTTTCAGAGAACTGACCGGTGGATTGTATTTTGGCAATAAATCAAAAGATCCGGATGGATTTTGGGCAAGCGACGAATGTCATTACGAGAAAGATGAAATCATACGGGTTGCCAAAGTAGCCTTTGACGAATCTCGCATTCGACGAAAACAGGTGACCCTGGTAGATAAAGCAAACTTGCTGGAGTCGAGCCGTTTGTGGAGGTCCGTGGTACAAGAATTACAAAAGTCAACTTACCCGGATGTCGAATTAAATTTTCTATACGTCGACCAGGCAGCAATGCAATTGGTACTCAATCCCGCACAATTTGATATCATTCTGGCAGAAAATATGATGGGTGATATCTTATGTGATGAAGCTTCCGTCATTGTAGGATCTATTGGATTATTGCCTTCCGGTTCGTATGGCGAATCCTTAGCTTTGTTCGAGCCGGTCCATGGGTCGTATCCCCAGGCCGCCGGCAGAAATATCGCCAATCCACTTGCCATTATACTGGCTGTAGCTTTAATGCTCGATTATTTTGGATTAATTGAAGAGTCTGAATCTATTGAATCAGCAGTCAATTTTGTAATCAACGAAGGTCTCGGCACAGTAGATTTAGCTACCCGTACCATGATCTCATGCAGCGAGATGGGTGACTTAATTTCTGAATTGGTTGCTGATACAAAATCAAATTGGCCTGAAGTAAGAAAAAATGTAATGCCCCTGGTGTAAGCCAATCACTGAGATCAACTCCTCTAAATTAAAAGAATCCATCTCAGTGAAAGAATACTTACTACTAACCTTTTATAATCAACTAAAAATTTTTTATTCAGATCTAAGACTTCGGGTCGGATTGGCGTAGGCAGCCCGTATCGCCTGACTGCTGACCGTTATAATCGCTATAAATAAAGCCAAAGCTCCCGCTGCTCCAAACATCCACCAACGAATGTGTATCCGGTAATCGTAGGAAGCCAACCATTTAGTCATAAAATAATAGGCAATCGGTGCAGCGATTAAGCAGGAAATTACCACCAAAATCACAAAATCTTTAGCAAGAAGTTGCCATAAATTGGCTACCGAAGCCCCCAACACTTTACGGATTCCGATTTCTTTGGTGCGTTGCTCGGCTACAAAACTGGCAAGTCCGAAAAGTCCCAAACAAGAAATAAAAATGGC